>WRBG01000054.1 GCA_009784635.1 Bacteroidales bacterium
CAAGGCCATGTCCCTAAAGTTCCGCAAACGTATTTTTATGAATCAATTTTTAACTAACTTTGCCCAAAATCAAACCAAAAAACTACACACCTATCGGTAAACTTTTATTTGACGACGTACACTCTACCGCTTGGTCGCAAACGCCGCCTACGATTAAGTCGTCCAAAACAAACCCGTCACAGAGAAAAACAAGGTTGACTCCGTTTTGAGGACGGTTTTGCAACAGGGTACGCACCTCTCCCTCGTAACGGTAAAGAGAAGCGGCGGTGCTAAATTGTCGGATTTCGCTTTTAACGGATTCGTATCCATCGCAAGCGGTTACATACCAATAGTACACAGATTCTCCGTGAAGGGCCGAAAAAAGACTGACTTGGGTATTGGCCCCACATGCCACGGCTTCATGAGGTGTTTCTTCCCGATAATAATACAGTGTGTAGGTTATATGGTCCTCATTGACATCCACAGAAGGCTCCCAGCTAAAGCTAATCCCCCCCGAGGGCAGGTCGGCCGCCAAATTTGCCGGCGAGATTAAGACGGGAGGGCTGGGGGGCGTGTTTCCCGTATATGCTTGTTGTTGAATAGAAAAGACTTGCCCCTGTCCCGAATCGCCCATCGCAATCATAATATTGGCTTGACGGGAGCTGCGGGTAATATGCTTTCCTACGGTAAACGTAACCGTGGTATTTCCCTGTCCGGACAACGGAGAAGCCTGCACATAGGGAGGAAGATTCCCAATTTTCCAATCGGTGTTGGTTCTTATGTTTAGCGTTAGCTGACCGCCCTCTGCCGATATGGTCGCGGAGGAGGACTGAATGGATAAAAACGGGTCCACAGAGCATGCTGCAAGCCACAACGAGAAGGATAACAATATAGAGAGGCGGACGTAGCGAGACATAACACAAGAATTAAAAGATTGGACGCAAAGATAACAATTACTACCTTTGTCGGAGAATAAATTTAACACATGACTCAAGACGACTTGTTTAAAAACATTATTGCCCATGCCAAAGAGTATGGATTTGTATTTCCTTCCAGTGAAATCTACGACGGATTAAGCGCCGTATACGATTACGGACAGATGGGGGTGGAGCTCAAGAACAACATTAAAAGTTACTGGTGGGAGGCCATGGTGCGTCTGCATCAAAACATTGTGGGATTGGATGCGGCTATTTTTATGCATCCAAAGATTTGGGAAGCCTCCGGCCATGTGGGGGCGTTTAACGACCCGCTGATTGACAATAAAGATTCTAAGAAACGCTATCGCGCCGATGTGCTGTTGGAGGATTACTTGGCCAAGCAACAGGAAAAAATAGATAAGGAGGTAGAAAAAGGGCAAAAACGATTTGGAGACGCCTTTGACCGCGTACAATTTCTATCCACCAATCCCAATGTATTGCGAGTCAAAGAGAAAATAGACACGATTTCGCAAAGAATGAGTGAGGCGCTCCATAAGAACGATTTAGAGGGATTGCGCCAGCTCATCCTTGACTGCGAGATTGCTTGCCCCGTATCCGGCTCCCGTAACTGGACGGATGTGCGCCAGTTTAATTTAATGTTCAGCACCCAAATGGGCAGTCTGAACGAGGAGGCCAATCAGATTTACCTAAGGCCCGAAACCGCGCAGGGTATTTTTGTGAACTTTTTGAATGTGCAAAAGACCGGCCGCATGAAAATCCCCTTTGGAATCGCCCAAATAGGCAAGGCCTTTAGGAACGAAATTGTAGCCCGTCAGTTTATCTTTAGAATGAGGGAATTTGAACAAATGGAGATGCAGTTTTTTGTTCGTCCGGGAGAAGAAATGAACTGGTATAACTATTGGAAAGAAGCGCGTTTACGTTGGCACACCTCCTTGGGTCTTGGGCCGGAGCGTTACCGTTTTCACGACCACGACAAATTGGCCCATTACGCCAATGCCGCCTGCGACATTGAGTTTGCATTTCCCTTTGGATTCAAGGAATTAGAGGGGATTCACTCCCGCACCGATTTTGATTTGTCTCAACATCAGAAGTTTTCCGGCCGCAAGCAGCAGTATTTTGACCCCGAAACCAACGAAAGTTATGTGCCTTATGTTGTGGAAACCTCCATCGGCTTGGACAGGACTTTCCTTGCGGTGCTTTCTGCGGCCTATACAGAGGAACATATAGCGGAGGGAGAATCCCGTGTGGTATTGAGGCTTCCGGCGGTATTGGCCCCCGTAAAAGCCGCTGTTTTGCCTTTGGTCAAAAAAGATGGCTTGCCCCAAAAGGCCCGTGAAGTATGGCAACTGTTAACATACGACATGAATACCCAATACGACGAAAAAGACAGCATTGGAAAACGCTACCGTCGTCAAGACGCCATTGGGACGCCCTACTGCATCACCATTGACCACCAAACCCTCGAAGACAATATGATAACCCTAAGGGAGCGGGACTCCATGACTCAAGAACGGATTCCCGTCTCTGCCATCCGCAGCCGGATACTCGAACACATCTCTTTGGGCGAGGCTCTGCGCAAAATCTAAGAAACTGCTTCTGAACACTGCATTTTGAATCCGAATCCTCCCATACAGATGGTTGACCTAAAAGGCCAATACCTCAAGATTAAAGATGAGATAGATGCAGCCATGGCAGAGGTAATCGAATCATCCGCTTTTATTAACGGCCCGCAGGTAACACGGTTTGCGGCGCATTTAGCCGGTTATTTAGACATTCCACACCTCATTCCCTGCGCCAACGGAACAGACGCCCTCCAAATTGCCCTTATGGCGTTAGACTTGAAACCCGGAGACGAGGTAATCGTGCCGGCGTTTACCTACGTGGCTCCTGCGGAGGTAATCGGCTTGCTTGGACTGGTTCCGGTTCCGGTAGATGTGGATTGGAGGAATTTCAATATGCTGCCCCAAGCATTGGAGCAGGCGTACTCGTCCAAGACGCGGGCGGTCATACCGGTACATTTGTTTGGACAGAGCGCGCCTATGGACCCGATTTTGGAGTGGGCCCAAAAACACGGCGTGTTCGTGGTAGAAGATGCGGCACAGGCCTTGGGAGCGACCCATAAGGAACAACGGGCGGGCTGTATGGGCCACATTGGCTGTACGTCGTTTTTCCCTTCTAAAAACTTAGGCTGCTATGGAGATGGAGGCGCCCTAATGACCAAAGACTTCAAATTGGCAGAGCGCATCAAGATGATTGCCAACCATGGGCAACGAAAAAAATACATACATGAATTATTGGGCTGCAACTCTCGATTAGACAGCTTACAGGCCGCCGTCTTGGATGTAAAATTGAAGTATTTGGATGCTTATGCGGCGGCGCGTTATGCGGCGGCCCAAAGATATACGGCGGCTTTGCGGGAAATAGAAGGGGTGGTTTGCCCCGTAGAGGAAAGCTATTCCTCTCATGTGTATCACCAATATACCCTAAGGGTACTCCATGGCCGGCGGGATGACTTAAAGCGCCATTTGGCTGCTTCCGGTATTCCGGCCATGATTTATTATCCCATGCCGCTGAATCAGCAGCAAGCGTTTGCATCCATTATCCGTTTAACCGGTACGCTTGAGGCATCGGAACAACTGAGTAAAGAAGTCTTGTCGCTTCCCATACATACAGAATTAAAACTTGAGGAACAGCAATTGATTTGTGAACAAATCAAGCGTTTCTTTCAAAACAATTAAACAATGGATACAGGTTCTTTTTTTGCCCATCCCAGCGCTGTGATTGACGATGGATGCGTCATAGGAAACGGCGCCAAAATTTGGCATTTTTCACACATCATGAGCGGGGCGGTCGTAGGGCCATCCTGCACGATTGGACAAAATGTGATGGTGGCCACCGGAGTGGCGCTGGGGAAAAACGTAAAAGTACAAAATAACGTATCCATTTATTCCGGGGTTACTTGCGAAGACGATGTCTTTTTGGGGCCATCCTGTGTGTTTACCAACGTAGTCAATCCCCGCAGCGCGGTACAGCGTAAAAACCAATATGCACCCACCCGCGTAGGACGGGGGGCCACCATTGGCGCCAACGCCACCATTCTTTGCGGACTTAATATTGGAACTTACGCCTTTGTGGGGGCCGGCGCCGTAGTAACCCAATATGTCCCAGACTATGCCTTGGTGGTTGGAAATCCGGCCCGACAGACAGGTTGGATGAGTAAGATGGGACACCGGTTGCATTTTGACGCATCGGGACAGGCTCAATGCCCGGAGGGTAAAGATTTTTATAGATTGCTGCAAGACGATTCCGGATGCAGCAGGGTAGAGGCGGTTGTTTTACCGTAACACATAGTTTATTCCCATACCAAAGCCTATGGAAACAGGCCATTCGGTACGCATACTTGTTGGCTGATTGCAGTCGAAATGGTAGCCGAATCGAGGCTCTGCATAGATTCCAAAACTCTTGCCAAGCCGGTAGTTGATGCCCAAGGCTCCATGCAGCGACCACTGCAAGCCGTCTATAGAGAAATTGCTTTTTACGACCGTAGTTTGCATAAAATCTGTAATAAAACTTGTATGGATTTGCCGGTATGTGCCCTGCACCCCTTTTTCGACCATAAAGCCCGCAGTACTGTAGATGCTCCATCTTGGGTGGACGTTCCACAGATTTACAGACAGATGGACGGGTATGCCGATATAGTGCAATTTTTGGTGTATTTCATAACCGAGTCCTTGAAATTGCGATGCTAAATAGGTATACACCACCCCGCTTTGTATACCGCCCCATGTTCCTGTGTTTTTCCAAATCATAAGCCCAAAAGACAAGGGCGGCAGGTGCCGGGTGTTAGTGAAATGAGCGCCGGAAGACAAATACATAACCGAGGAGGCGAGGTTGCTCTCAGCCTTAGGAGCATATACAAAATTATAACGTGTTTTTAAGGCATTGGGAGCTATGCTTGTAGAGGAGCCGCCGCCAGCCCCGAAAGCCGCTGCCAGCGTCCATTTTTTATCTTTCTTCAAGGTGGTTTTTCCCGTGGGAAAGTCTTCTTCCGTCCAAAGGCTTACCGCAGGTGGTTCTCTCCGTTCTTGAGGTTCTCTCCGTTCTTGAGCCGCCGGAGGCGTATCGGTTGCAGCAACCAATACCTCCTCTTGTTGTATGGAGGCTGTTTCTTGATTTTCACTTTGTTCCGCCTCCTTCTGCACAGGGGGCTTTGGCGCTCCGGCAGGCCTATCCCATACGGGATTTTGAACCACTGCAAGCAAGTCATTTTGCAGGGACTTGTCGTCCATCTCTATGACATTGACCTGTTGGGCCATTTCGATTACTTGATGCGTTTCGTCTGTGCTTGGACGGGGAAACAGAAGCAGACCGGCAATCATTGCGGCCGCTGCCATGCCTCCGCCCATCCACCGCATCATCGTCTTATGCCTTAGCCGGTTTAAGCTCCGCTCAATTTGGTCCCAATGCTGCTCCACCGGCGTCCGGTGGTTCCTTAGCTTTTGGCGGAACAATTCGCCCAAGGCATCCTGTTGGTTATACTCTTTCATATTCATTGGTTCATACTCTCTTTCAACATTTTCTGTAACATCTGCCGGGCTCTGGCGTACTGCGAACGCACCGTGTTTTCGCTGATTCCAAGCTCCCTTGCAATCTCGATATGCGGATATTCTTCTATGGCGTACATGTTAAAGACAATGCGGTATTTAGTCGGAAGGCGGGCAATGCTGGCGAATAAATCGTCGGCAGTAAGCTGTTCAAAGGGCGAAACGTCTGACTCTAACGCTTGAAATTCAAGCTCTTCTGCACCAAGGGCGCGTTGCCAAGCACGGCCGCGCCTAAGATGTTCAAGAGCCGTTGTTACAAAGATTCTCCTCATCCAACCGTTAAAAGACCCACGACCGGAGTAGGAGTGAATCTTTGTGAACAACTTGACAAACCCATCGTGCAGCAGGTCCCGAGCCGTATCGGAATTGCCTACATAGCGCAGACAGACACTCATCATGGCCGACGCATGCAATTCATATAGCGCTCTTCGGGCACGGGAATCTCCCCGCCTACACCCTTCAATCAGCTGCCTTTCTTCCATTGTTTCTATTGTATAGATGCACGACATCCCCAAATGTTGCAAAAAAAAGAAAATATTTTTTTGGCGACTTATTCATATCTTTGCATAACTATTTAACGGAACATCTAATGAAGGGCAAATATACGATTTTAATCACCGGCGGAGCGGGTTTCATTGGTTCGCACGTGGTAAGGAGGTTTATAAAACGCTATCCCGATTACCAAATCATCAATTTAGATGCCTTGACGTATGCCGGTAATTTGGCCAATCTAAAGGATATAGAGGCGACTCCCCAATACCTTTTTGTGAAAGGGGACGTATGTGATGTGGCGCTGGTTCAAAAACTCTTTGCCGACTACGCCATAGACGCGGTGATTCATTTGGCCGCGGAAAGCCATGTAGACCGTTCCATTTTGGACCCCTTTGCCTTTGCCCGTACCAATGTAATGGGCACCCTAACGCTGTTACAGGCCGCCAAGGAGTTTTGGGCCGGAAGTGGCGCAGGCAACCATTTGTTTTATCACGTATCTACCGACGAAGTATACGGAAGTTTGGAGGGCGATGGATTTTTTACCGAGACCACGCCTTACGACCCCCATTCGCCCTATTCGGCCTCCAAAGCCTCGTCCGACCATTTTGTACGGGCTTATCGAGACACCTATGGCTTACCGGTGGTGATTTCTAACTGTTCCAACAACTATGGCCCCTGTCAGTTTCCCGAAAAACTAATCCCCCTGTTCATCCGCAACATCTGCCAAAACAAGCCTCTGCCCGTATACGGAACCGGCCAAAACGTCCGCGATTGGCTCTATGTAGAAGACCACGTTCAAGCCATAGACCTGATTTTTCATCGGGGCAGGAGGGGGGAGACCTATAATATTGGCGGATGCAACGAGTGGAAAAACATTGATTTAGTCCGATTATTAGTGCGCATCACCGACCGGCTGCTGGAACGAGCGTCGGGCAGTTCCGATGGTTTGATTACATTTGTAACCGACCGCGCCGGCCACGATTTGCGCTACGCCATTGATGCCTCTAAACTGACCGGAGCGTTAGGCTGGGCCCCATCGCTGGGCTTTGAAGAAGGATTGGAGCGGACGGTGCGTTGGTATTTAGACAATCAAGAGTGGTTGGAGCAGGTTAGTTCGGGGGCGTACAGGGATTATTACGAGAAAGTATATGGAGGGAGAGCATGAATGTGTGGTAAATCGAAAATGAAAACAAACTTAATAACAATATGATGAATTATCTAACCTTAATCGTTTTTTCGCTTTGCAGCTTATTCCAAAGCAACAGCCAAAAAGGGCTTTCTGATTATTTTGATAAACTTGCGGCAGACGCACTGTTTTCCGGCGCAGCGCTTGTTGCCAAGGGCGACACGCTTCTATTTGAAAAAGCCTGCGGTATGTCGGATAAAGACCAAAACATACCCAACAACATAGACACAAAATTCAACCTCGGCTCTATTGCAAAAACATTCACAGCCGTAGCCATTGCGCAGTTGGTCGAACAGGGAAAATTGTCGTTTGACGATGTGATACAAAAGTATATAGACGTATTTCCGGACGAAATTGCAAGTAAAGTTACCATCCATCAGCTATTGACGCACACATCCGGATTGGGCGATATTTTTACCCCCGCCTATATGGAGCGCAAAGACGAAGTAGAAACGGTTGAGGCGTTCATGTCCTATGTCATAAACCAGCCCTTACGCTTTGAGCCGGGGGCGCAGCATCAGTACAGCAACGCAGGTTTTATTGTGTTGGGATACATTATTGAGAAGGTGTCGGGTGAAAATTATTACGACTATATTCGTAAGCACATTACAGGGCCGCTGGGCATGAATGATACCGATTTTTATAAAAAGAGCGAACAAACGCCTAATCTTGCACGCGGGTATACATACAGGAGCGCAAGTATGCAGCCCCAGCCCCAGCCCCAAACTCAGCCTCAACAAAGAATGCTCGTCCCGTCCACCGCAGAAGAAAGAAATGCGATGCTAAGGGATAATTTTTCTACACTCCCGCTCGTGGGCAATCCTTCCGGCGGAGCCTATTCCACGGTAAGAGATATGTTGAAATTTTCACTTGCTCTAAACAGAAATACGCTGATTTCCAAAGAATACACAGATATGCTCACAAGAGGCCGGGTCGAGAGCCGTATGGGCATGTATGGCTACGGTTTTGAGATTTTAGAAGATAACGGTTATCGGACTGTGGGACATTCGGGTGGTGCGCCGGGAGTCAACGGACTGTTTCGTATGCTGGTAGACAAGGGCTATACCATAGTTATCCTCGCAAACGCCGATGGAGCCATGCGCGATTTGTATCAAGAAATTGTGAGTACCTTTGTTTCGGATTTTTAGGCCAAACATGGAAGAAAATAACAAACGATTTGCCTTGATGGGCGCGGCGGGCTTTATTGCCCCCCGCCACTTTCGCGCCATAAAAGATACGGGCGGCGACTTGGTGGCTGCCTGCGACCGCTTTGACTGTGTGGGCATTTTGGACAGCTTTTTCCCCAACGCCTCGTTTTTTACCGAGGACGAATTATTCGACAGGCATCTGTCCAAACTAAAAAGTAGGGGAGAACCTGTTGATTTTATGTCGGTTTGTACCCCCAATTATTTGCACGACGCCCATATTCGATACGGGCTGAGGTCGGGCGCCCATGTGATTTGCGAAAAGCCATTGGTACTCAACCCTTGGAATATAGACGCGCTCCAACAGGTTGAACAGGAAACCGGCCTTAGGGTATATAACATCTTACAGCTCCGCTTGCATCCGGTTATCATGGCCCTCAAAAAGCAGGTTACGGAAAGCCCTGCGGACAAAGTATATGAGCTTGATTTAACCTATATTACCTCCAGAGGAAACTGGTATTATGCCAGCTGGAAGGGAGATACCCGAAAAAGCGGCGGCTTGGCCGCCAACATAGGGGTGCATTTCTACGATATGCTCGCTTGGATTTTTGGGGCCGTCAAACAAAATACGGTTCATGTGAGCGCCCACGACCGGATTGCCGGATTTTTGGAATTGGAGCGGGCGCGGGTGAGGTATTTTCTAAGCATTAACTACGACGCGATTCCCCAAGAGGTAAAGGCACAGGGAAAGCGCACATTCAGGTCGCTCCTCATGGACAATCAAGAGCTTGAATTTAGCGATGGATTTACGGAACTGCATACCCTAAGCTACCGGATGATTCTCGAAGGCAAGGGTTTTGGTTTGGAGGAGGCCAAGAATGCCATTGAAATGGCGCATACCATCCGGCACGCAAAGCCCCTTGGATGTGTGGGCGATTATCATCCGTTGGCGCGTTTGGCCTGTCCGCCCCATCCGTTTGGCTGGTAAACTTATAATTTAACAAATATGAACCTTCCCTTTGCAGAACCCTACAAAATCAAGATGGTAGAAACCATCCGCAAGAGCAGCCGCGTTGAGCGGGAACAATGGATTAAAGAAGCTTGCTACAACTTATTTAGCCTTAGAAGCGAACAGGTCTTTATTGACCTCTTGACCGACTCCGGCACAGGCTCCATGAGCGATAAACAATGGTCGGCCATGATGGAGGGAGACGAGAGCTATGCCGGCGCGCGCTCCTATTACCGGTTGCAGGAAGTAATATGCGAAACTATTGGTTATCCATACTTTCTCCCTACCCATCAAGGACGTGCAGCGGAGAATGTATTGTTCTCATCCATGGTCAAAGCCGGCGATATACTGCCCGGAAACGCCCACTTCGACACCACCAAAGGACATATCGAGTTCCGCAAAGCGCAGGCCATAGACTGCACCATTGCCGAAGCCTTCGATACAACTTACGAGTGTCCCTTTAAGGGAAACTTTGACTTGAATAAACTCGAAGAAGTGCTCAAAAAATATCCTAAAGAGCAGATTCCATGTATTGTAGTTACCGTAACCAACAATACCGCCGGAGGTCAGCCCGTTTCTATGGAAAACATCAAGAGGGTAGCTGCCTTGGCCCAAAAATATGGAGTAAAAATACTGATAGACGCCGCTCGCTTTGCAGAAAACGCCTACTTTATCAAAACGAGGGAACAGGGATACGCCGATAAGGGCATTAGAGAGATTGTAAAAGAGATGTTTTCGTATGCCGACTTTATGACCATGTCGGCCAAGAAAGACGCCATTGTAAACATGGGGGGATTCATTTCATTCCGTCATCGGGAGGATTGGGAAAAATGCCAGATGTACACGATTATTTATG
Organism: Bacteroidales bacterium; assembly: GCA_009784635.1. Taxonomy (GTDB): domain Bacteria; phylum Bacteroidota; class Bacteroidia; order Bacteroidales; family UBA932; genus WRBG01. Next base: position 10,210 of record WRBG01000054.1, read on the forward strand.
AGGGATTTATCACTTATGGCGGCATGTCGGGACGAGACATGAACGCCTTGGCTCAAGGCTTAATAGAAGGAACGGAGTTTGACTACTTGGCATCGAGAATCGGTCAGGTAGCCTACCTTGCGCAAAAGTTAGACGAATACGGCGTTCCTTATCAGCGTCCCGCGGGCGGACACGCCATTTTTGTAGACGCCAACAAGGTGCTGCCACAAGTGCCTAAAGAGGAGTTTGTTGCCCAAACCTTGGGGATAGAGCTTTATTTGGAAGCCGGTATTCGGGGCGTTGAAATCGGGACGCTGTTGGCCGACCGCGACCCCGTCAGCCGAGAGAATCGCTATCCCGCCTTAGAGTTGCTCCGCTTGGCCATTCCCCGTCGTGTCTATACCAACAACCACATGGATTATGTGGCCGCCGCCCTCAAAAATGTGTACGACCGCCGCCAAGTCATTAACCGCGGCTATGTGATTGTAAAAGAGCTGCCTATCATGCGCCACTTTACCGTCCGGCTGAGGCCCGCCCAATAGTACGCCCCATGACCGACCAAGTCCTTGAAAAGCTACAAATTTTAGCCGATGCGGCTAAATACGACGTCTCCTGCG
>WRBG01000055.1 GCA_009784635.1 Bacteroidales bacterium
CTGGGCTTTGGGTCGGAGGCCATAGGGCTGATGATTGCCCTCTATATAGCCATGGACAGTTTTGGCACCGCCTGCAACGTCACCGGAGACGGCTCAATTGCCATGATTATCGAACGCATTTCCAAGACGAAGTAGACCCCCGAATTTATGCAAATGTATAAATAGCATTTTATGATTTGCATAGCGGTTGAAAACAAAAATATAATACAATGACATCTAATAATAACAGTAATAATGATAGTGTGAAGTTTAGAGTAACATTATCAATAGCAGCCACGTTCATACTTATTACAGCTTTAATGCTGTCTTGGTTTTATCGCCCTTATGTGCAAAGTAACAACATCCATGACTTCCATTTTGCTGATAACATCATGAATCTTTTTTTTATTCCTATGATAACCCTTTTCTACCGAGCATTCAGTAGCAAATACTCGTACAACAAAATGCTTATACTGATGGCATTTGGGTTCATTTTAGTTAGATTTTTATTTGATTGGCTATGGGGTGTTTTTCCTGACATTTATGAAATTGCCGCAATAGTTTTGAGTGTTTTGTTTACTTTTGGAATTGGTAAATTGTTTAAGATAAAATAAAGGTTCATGCGTACCGTGCTGTCCACGCACTCCATGTAGTAATATTTTGTGCAAAAGTAGGCGTTATTCTAAAAATTACCAAATAACTTAGAATAAAAGTTCTCTTATTCTAAAAATATGGCATAAAATTAGAATAAGGACGTTCTTATTCTAATTACCCAAGCCATTTCCGTGCATTTATGAACAACTCAATCCATGGCGACACTTCATCATCTTGGCGGGTGGCGGGATAATGCGCCCAGTTCCAAGGATAGATGCTGCGTTCGGGATGGGGCATCATGGCCAAGTGGCGGCCGTCTGCGCTGCAAACGCCGGCAATGCCCTGTGGAGAGCCGTTGGGATTTCCGGGGTAATCCGTATAGCTGTATTGGAGGGCAATGCTGTAGTTTTCTATTGGTTCCGGAAATGCGAACCGGCCTTCTCCGTGGGAAATCCACGCAGCTAAGCGGCTGCCGGTAAGCGATTGCAGCATGATGGCGCCGGATTCCGGTATGGTTATGTTTACAAAGCCGCTCTCGTAACGCCCCGATGTGTTGTGTTTCATTTTTGGGGAGCGGTGGCGCTCGGTAACGGTGATAAGTCCCAATTCGGCCATTAATTGGCAGCCGTTGCATACGCCTAAACTGAGGGTGTCGGGGCGGGCGTAGAAGCGCTCCAAGGCAATTTTGGCCTTTTGGTTGTAGAGGAAGGCGCCGGCCCAGCCTTTGGCGGAACCAAGGGTGTCTGCGTTGGAAAATCCGCCTGTGAATACAATTAGGCTGACTTCCTCAAGGGTTTCCCGTCCCGATATCAGGTCGGTCATGTGTACGTCCTTTACCTCGAATCCGGCCAAATAGAGCATCCATGCCATCTCTCGGTCTCCGTTGGAGCCTTTTTCGCGGATGATGGCGGCCTTGGCTGTTGCGGTAACGACCCTCTGCGTGGAGCTAAGGCCGTAATCCGACAATTTTCCTCCAAAAGATTGGGGAAAGTCAAACAGAAGGGCTTGTTGTTTGTAGTTTTTAAACCGGAGTTCGGGCATGGGGGCGATGGTTTGTCGCCGGTCCATCAAGAGGGAGGTGGAAAACCATATATCGCGGAGCTTGTCAATATCAAAGTGGTACTTACGGTCATGCCACAGCAGGTCAAGGCTTCTTTGGCTTTGCGGTTGCCCGATGAGGCAGTAACCGATACCGGCCTCGTTGAACCGCTTGCATACGGATGCTTTGTGGCGGCCGGCTACCTGTATAATTAGGGCGGGATTTTCTGCAAACAGCGCTTTGACGGGGTCGCTTTGTTCGCGGAATCGGCTTAGGTCTATGGACAGTCCTCCTTCTTTGTTGGCAAAACAGAGTTCCAGCAGGGCGGTAATGGTTCCTCCGGCAGATACGTCATGCCCCGACATGATGATTCCTTCTTGAATACATTGCTGAATGGCATCAAAACAGAGCGCGAAGTAATCGGCCCGAACCACATCCGGACAGGCATCGCCTATTTTTTGCACCACTTGGGCAAAGGCGCTTCCTCCCAATTCCATGGGCGCGCTCGAAAGGTCTATGTAGAGCAGGACGCTGTCCGGGTCGGGCAAGAGCAGGGGATGCACCGGCCGGCGTACGTTTTTCATGGGCGCAACGGCGGATATAATGACGGTTCCGGGGGCAAGCACCTGTTCTCCGTTGGGATACTTTTGGGTCATGGAGAGCGAGTCTTTTCCGGTGGGAATGTTGATTCCTAAATCAATACAAAAGGCGGAGGCGGCTTCTACCGCTTGGTAAAGGCGGGCGTCCTCTCCCGCATTGCGGCAGGGCCACATCCAGTTGGCGCTTAGAGATACCGCCGACAGTCCGCCTTCTAAGGGCGCCCAAACAATATTGGTCAGCGCTTCGGCAATGGCCATACGGGAGCCGGCGGCGGCATGGATGAGGGCGACTGCGGGGGCGTGTCCCACGGCTGTGGCGATGCCTTCTCTTCCTTGATAGCTCAACGCCATGGCCCCAAAGTTGTTTAGCGGCAATTGAATCTCGCCCACTGTTTGCTGGTTGGCTACCAAACCGCCCACACATCGGTCTACTTTATTGGTGAGCCAGTCTTTGCAGGCAACCGATTCTAATTGGAGTACCGATTCCAAATAATGCTCTATATGCTCTGTGTTGTAGGATACGGGAGCAAAAGAGGGGGCAACCGTATGGTCGGTCATGGTTGTCGGGGGCGTATTGCCCAAAAAACCGGAAAGGGCTAAGTCAATCGGCTTTTCTCCTGTTTGGGGGTTTTCTATGGTAAAGCGATGGTTGTCTAAGACGGTTCCAATCACGTACATGGGGGCGCACTCCCTGTGGGCTATGGCTTGCAGGGCGGGAATGTCTTTTGGTTTGAGCACCAATCCCATTCGCTCTTGACTTTCGTTGCCTATCAATTCTTTGGCCGACAGGGTGGGGTCTCCTACGGGCAATTGGCTCATGTCTATGATGCCGCCGGTGTCCTCAAGCAGTTCCGACAGGCAATTGAGGTGGCCGCCGGCGCCGTGGTCGTGTATGGATACAATGGGGTTGTTGCTTTGTTCGGTCAAGGCGCGGATGGCGTTGAAAACCCGTTTTTGCATTTCGGGGTTGGAGCGCTGTATGGCGTTTAACTCGATGCTGTTCCCGTATTGCCCTGTGGCTACAGACGATACGGCGCCTCCACCCATGCCAATCCGGTAGTTGTCGCCTCCCAGCAATACAACCTTGTCCCCTGCGGTCGGCGTTTCTTTTTGGGCGTCTTTTTTGCGGGCGTAGCCGATTCCTCCGGCCAGCATAATCACTTTGTCAAAGCCAAATTTGTGCGTATTTTCTATGTGTTCAAAGGTGAGCAAACTGCCGCAAATCAAGGGTTGTCCAAACTTGTTTCCAAAATCGCTGGCGCCGTTGGAGGCTTTGGTAAGTATTTCTTCGGGCGTTTGGTAGCGCCATTTTCGGGGCGGTATGGATTCCCAAGGTCGGTTTTTTGCTCCAAATCTTGGGTAGGCAGTCATGTATACGGCGGTGCCGGCCAAGGGTATGGAACCTTTTCCTCCCGCCATTCGGTCGCGGATTTCTCCGCCGCTGCCGGTGGCCGCTCCGTTAAAAGGCTCTACCGTGGTGGGAAAATTATGCGTCTCGGCCTTTAACGACAGCACTACTTCTTCTGTTTGCGTGGTAAAAAAGTCGGGCTTGTGGCCGGAAACCGGTAAAAACAAAAGATTTTCTTTGGGGCCTTGCAAAAAGGCGCAGTTGTCTTTGTAGGCCGATACAATCAGGTTGGGGTGTTGTTTGGACGTGTTTTTAATCAATCCAAACAGCGTGGCAGGTTGTTCTTTGCCGTCAACGATAAACGTGCCGTTAAAGATTTTGTGGCGGCAATGCTCCGAATTTACCTGCGAAAAACCAAAGAGTTCGCTGTCGGTAAGTTTGCGTCCAATTTTGTTGCTTAACGCTTGGAGGTACTCCGTTTCGTCCGGACTCAGCGCCAAGCCTTCCTGTTGGTTGTAAGCCTCGATGTCATCGATGTACCTCACAGGCTCCGGACTTCGGTCAATGGTAAAAATAGACTGGTCCAATCCGTTGTACCGCTCTTGCAGCATGGGGTCAAAAGGCGCTTCTACAGCCTCGGCGGGGGTAAAAAGCTCTATGCGCACCATGTCCGGAATGTTCATATTGCGGGTAATCTCTACCGAAGTGGTACTCCATGGCGTAATCATCTCGCGGCGCGGCCCGATGAAAGGTCCCTCCAAAGAGGTTTGTCCTACAAAGCCGGCCCCTCCAAAGAGCCAGCAAAGGGCTTGGATGTTGTTGTTGTCAAGAATATTTGACGACTGTGCCGCAATAATTTGGCGGGCATCGTTGCAAAAGAAGTGAATCATAGTGTGACTGCCTTGTGCCTTATTGCTCCATCGCAATCACATCCTTGAATGTTTTAAATCCGTATCCTAAACTCTTTAATCTTTCGATAATGGCGCCAAGATGCTTGTAGGGGCGGTCTTCGTCTGTCCGGTCGGGATAGTCCATGGCGTGAATCAAGATGATGGCTCCGTTTAGGGTATGTTCTTTTTCAAATTCCCATATGTTGTTGATTAACTGCTCTGCCGAGTGGTATTCGGGGTGGTCGGGCCCCATCCAGTCCATGGCCGTTACCAAGCCCTCGGTAGGATTGGCCAATTTGTAGCCCAGCGTGCGGTAGGCGTCCGCGCTGAACTGATTGTAGTATTCGTAGGGCGGAACAAACCATAAATACTGCTCTTTGGTCAGCCCGAATCTTTCCAATTCATACTCCATGTCGGCCGTGTCGCGGGCCAAAGAGTCAAAAGTAACCAAAGTTTGGTTGCGGTCTTCGTACGCGCAGAGCAAAAGATGGATGTCCGAATGGCTGGAGAGGTAGTGCCCCTGCTCAATGATGTCTCTCATGACTTGCTGATACCTGTCTACGCGGAAGCAGATGCCGGTGGGGAAAAACGAACCTTTAATATCGTGCTTGGCCATGGTTTTGAGTACCTCTGCGGCGCCGTCGAAATTTTCAAAATAACCGTTGTCGTCCGGGCTAAAGTGGCCGGTAAAAATCAGATAAACAAACTTTTCATGTGGGTTAATTTTGTGGGCGACTCCATATTGGTCCGTTACCAATACGAGTTTGGATTTGGGTTGGTTGCAGCCGGTAATCATGGCTAATAAACTGGTTAAAAGTAAAGAAGAAATCAGGATTCTCATGATGTAGTATTTTAGGATTTATAGATTATCAACCTGCGAATATAGATAATAATGTCCTCTTCGCCAAATTTCTTATTTTTGCCGACAAATGAAAACATGATTGTTTAAACATATGCTGTCAAACGGAAAGCGCGTCTTGAACGTGATTAAAGAGGCCTTGCCGGGCGCTTGGAAGACATCCCTTTGGATGGTAAAGATTACCGCGACTGTATCGTTAATCATTGTTTTTTTGCGCTATACCGGTGTTTTATACTGGTTTTCCAACCTGCTTGCCCCCGTGTTCCAATGGGTGGGCCTGCCCGGAGAAGCGGCGCTGGCTTATGTAACGGGTTACTTTGTAAATGTCTACTCGTCTATTGCCGTGATGGTCACCCTCTCTTTGGATTTTAGGGCGATTACTATTTTAAGCGTGATGGTGCTTTGTTCGCACAACATCATTGCCGAGACGGCGGTACAAAAGAAAACCGGCTCGTCTGCCATACGCATGGTCGTTATCCGCACCTTATCGGCATTCCTCCTTGGCGCCGTCCTCAATCAGTTGATGCCCGGAGAAATAATGCGAACAACGGCTGCTTTTACAGCGGTTCGGGAGCCGATTAAAGGCTTGCTTAGCGAGTGGTTTTGGGCCACCTTACAGTTGGCGGTTAAAATGACTGTGCTGATTTTTTTCCTGTCCATTTTTCAGCGTCTGCTTTCCGAATTTGGCGTCATTAGGCTGATTGCTAAGTTTCTTAGGCCGGTGATGCACTTCTTTGGCCTGCCCGCCAAAACGGCATTTTTATGGATTGTGGCCAATACGATGGGGCTGGGCTATGGGGCTGCCATCATGATTGAAGAGGCAGACAGGGGAAAAATCAGCAAAGAGGACGCCGATTTGCTAAACCACCACATAGCGATATCGCACAGCAATTTAGAAGATGTCGTATTGCTGGCCGCCGTGGGTGCGATGATTTGGTGGCTGCTCCTGTCAAGGTGGACTATGTCTTTGCTGTTAGTATGGGAATTGCGTTTGGAAAGAATGTTAATCAGAAAGAAAAGTTCTTGAAACGGCTTGTCTTATTCATATTTGTCTGCTGTATTTTTGGGACGCTTGGCGCCCAAGACCCCGATTCGCAAGCAACTACTCTACAGCCTATTGTGGTAAGGCCGCGCCCGAACCCCGCCCACCGAATCATTGAAAACGCCATCAACAACCGCGACAAAAATAATCCCGAAAAGAACCGGCCCTACCGGTGTATGCAATACAACAAAATGACGCTTCATGTACAGGAGGATTCCACCGCGCTCCGGTTCATGGCCAGAGGCAGAATGCCTTTTGTACAGCCGGACGCAAGCTATGGCTTGATTGTGGAATCGGTTACGGAACGGACTTTTGCGGGTCCGGGAAGGATAGAAGAGAAGATAATCGCCTCCCAAACCAGCGGGTTCAAAGAGTATCAGCAGCTCTCGATGCTGCCGTTAGCCCTGCAATTTTTTCATTTTTACGAAGACGTAATCGAATGGAAAGAGATTAATCAATTCTACCTCAATCCAATTAGCCCCAACAGCACCGATAAGTATTTTTTTTTACTCCTCGATACCTTGATTTCGGCCCAAGGGGATTCGACTTTTGCGATTGCCTTTAGGCCCGGCCGCGGCTCCAACATAGACGGACTAAAGGGCACGTTGTACATTAACTCCCGCGGATGGGCCATAGAGCGTGTGGAGGCCGAGCCTGCCACGGCCGAACTTCTTCCCGTCAAAATCCGTCAACAATACCGTCTGATTGATTCTACCACTTGGTTCCCCTCCTCGTTAGGCTTTGAGATTCTATATAAGAACTTTGGCTTTACGGGATTGGATATGACTTTTTACAGCAACAGCTCAATAAGCGATGTGGTCATTGACCCCCCGATGGACGGACGCAAGATGGCGGCAAGAACCATATGGATGGCTCCGGATGCGCACAAGCGTCCGGAGTACATCGAGCATTATCGCGCTATTTTACTCTCTCAAAAGGAGTTGAATACTTATAAAAGATATGAACAGGCTGATTATGACTGGCTCATGCAGGTTGCGGAAGGAGCGATGGACCGCAATAGCTTTTCATACAAGATGTTTGACATCCCTTTTAATCAGGTTCTTAATTACAACTTCTATGAAGGATTGCGTTTGGGCGCGGGACTGTATACCAACTGGAGGTTTTCGCCTTATTTTTCGGTAGGGGGCTATGGCCGGTACGGATTAAAGGATAAGGAAATCAAATACGGAGTTTCTGTGTCGGTGTTTCCTCGCAAGGACTGGGATTCGGAGCTAAGGGTTTGGTATCGAAACGATATAAGCGGTTTGTCGTTTAGCCGCGAGGCGGGGATAGGGGGCGCCGGTTGGTGGGGCAATCTTCATTTTGGCCTGCAAGCTAAGGCGCAGTCATTGGCTCCTTTTTTTGAGTATAACTACAAGGGTCAGTATTTTGACAGAAACCATGGTCTATGCAATAGTCAGGCAAGTATTCAATTGCGATATGCCGTTCGGGAGCAGCGCAGCAAAATATTCAGACGCACCCAGACGTTTAGGTCCGACCATCCGGTGTTTTACTTGAACTACGCAGTAAATATGTCTGACGCCTTTGCAAGCCCCCGTTTTTACCATAACACAGAATTGGGGATGGAGTTCAATACTTATTTCCGGAATGTTGGGCGGACTTACTTCTCTTTATGGGGCGGCTTGGCAGGCAAAGATGTTCCGGTGATGCTGCTTTTTGGTCAATCCTATTTAGACCGAACGATTTTTTTGGCCGAAATCTCCAAGTCCAGCTTTAATGTAATTACAAATCAGATATACGCCTCCGACCGGTACATCCATGCTTTTCTGTATCACGACCTTGGCTCCCTGCTGTATAAATCGAAGTCAAAAATATTCAGACCCCGCTTGGCCTTGGCCCAATCTGTTGGCTGGTCTCAATTGACTCATCCCGACTACCACGGCGGCAGGCCGCTGCTCGACATGCAGCAAGGTTATTGGGAGAGCGGAATAGTCGTGGAAGATATTATTCGGCTGAACTACTTGAATTTTTGTTATATCGGATTGGGAGGAGGACTCTACGGCGCCTACGGAGGCAGTGTGGAGCTTCCCTTCACCCAAACCCTCACCCCCCTCATTCGCCTCTCCGCATCGTTTTAAAACCGGAGCGAGACGATTCGAACGTCCGACCCCTTGCACCCCATGCAAGAATGTAAGTAGCTGTAATGGTGCTATTTTTTATAATGTTACAAATTTTTTTAATTTTCATAATGGAGTTGTAACGACCTTTTTTTCATAAGAATTCTCATTCTTTAGCCTACTCTGTGGGTTCTATTGCTGTATGATTTTTCCGTTTTCTGCTGTTCCCTAACACTTGTTTTATTTTTTCCCACCGCTTGCCATAAGTTCATTTTTCTGCAAAGTTAAGATTTTTACATTTTCCTCCCTCGCAATCCCTATGGTTTGTAGATGTGCATGGCTATTTTTGTTTTTCCATCTCCTAAGTCCTTCTCGATTAGCGGCCGTTTGTCGGCAATCTCATTGAGCAGTTGCATGATTTTGTCTTGATATGCCTGTCTGGGAGTTCTTCCGGCTTTTGGCGTATAGATGTCGGATACGACTCGTATCTTGCGCCTAACATATCTCCAATTAAGCACCCATCCAAACCATATACAGATACAGCCTATTATGGTAAAGATTGCTAAATCGAGAACAAGTACGAACCTAAAAAACTCTGTAAGCGTAAATTCTGCATCCATCATCTTCTCTTTTTACGGATTTCGATAAACTCTAAACCCATAATCTGAGTGTACGGATTTTTGGATACGGCATCAACATCACGCTTGAGCACATTGTTTGTCTCCCAAAGCGGTATTAAACCAAACAGCTTGAATCTCTTGTATTCAGTTTGTGCGGTTATAAACAATGAATCCCTGCTTGTAAACAGGCCGTTCAACTCATAGGTATCGGTACGCAGTTCTGCTTCAAAATCCCACCAAGTCGTTCTAATGTCTAAACGTTTGATGGTATCTTGTACTTTCTCGACATTACCCCCCAGAGTGGCGAGGAAATCATTGATTATCGAATCCCTGAATGTCCCTCTGATTGTAGCCATCGTTTGCAACTGTGTCGTCACAACATTATCGAGGTTCCTTAACCGGACTCTCAAGCTGCCTATCGTAGCCAAGTCCTCAGCCCTGAATTGCTCGTATTCTTCAAGTTTAAGCTCCAAAACCTGAGTCTTTGCAGCGCTCAGGCTGTCTTTTGTTACATAATGTTCAACCTCACCAATCAGCACTTCCATGTTTTGCTTGTACGTGTTCCTGTCTGCTTTTGTAACCTTTATGATGGTGTTTTGGTACTTTATTGACGTAAGCGCTGCGACAAGCAGCACTGCCATTGCTATAAGCAGGTATTTATTAATTATTTTCATATCAATACATCCAAATTACATCTACCGCCTTGCCGTCTCCGGCTGTGTCAATGTGTACAAACTTTGCATTTATCCCGATGCGCCGTATTCCCAGCTCAATCGCCGCCTTTACAATCTTAAAACAGGCGGCGGTATTTGCGTAGCTAATATCTACCGCTTTTCCGAGCGTATGGACGCTTTTTCCGTCTCTTTTCTTACTCAACTCCCAATCTTTGGAGCGGTAAGCAGAGGTCAAAATAAAGGGGATTCCGGCTTTCTCCCTGATTGCGTCCAATTTGGTAAGGAAATCCTGATCCATGTCATTAATAGAACAAGCTGGAATACACCTTTGAAACTCCGAATCTTTGAAATACTTTGCTGTTTTCATGTTACTTTATATTGTCTTTAGTTTTTGTTAGTTCATTAAGTTCGTTCTCATCAACATCAAATGTTTTTGATACTTTCTTGGTTATTAATCTTGTAAAGATGCTAAACGCCGGAAACACCTTCCCTGCGTTCTTCAATATGTTTAGTCCGGTCATGATTAGCAGGACGATGCTAATCCAGTTACAGAACTTAAAGTCGGCAATGTAGTTCAGTGAGTCTACAACTGTTCCAATGAATATAAGCGCAAAACAAATAACGATATAGAGAACTCCTTCCGTTATCTTTCTAAAGGAGAACATCTCCTGACTCGCGTACACTGCAACGGCAAGCCCAATAAACACGTTTAATATGCCCGCTATTACAACCGACCAAAGCGGGAACTGAATAGATGACCATATGGACAGAAAGGTTGCAATAGTTGAACTTGCGGCTACTTTAACCATTGGCAATCCTTCCGTATCTAAGAGTATGTTGGGCATCTTAATGTCGTTACTTTCTGTTTTCACCTTCACGATTTTTATTTTTTCCCCTGTCCTTTTTGGTATTTCCGACAATTGGTGTCACCCACGAATATCAATGCCGCTATGATGTAAGGTGTAATCATTAGAATGTAAGTTTAGGCGGGTATCCTGCTGTAAAATCGTACTCCTCTACCTCTTTTTCTGTTTCTAATTTAATGATTGCCAAC
>WRBG01000056.1 GCA_009784635.1 Bacteroidales bacterium
ATATATGAATTTTTTTTGGTATATTTGCCACGATTAAATTCGGTTTATGATGCGGTATTTTAACGTAGCGGGACCCTGCCACAGGGGAAAGCATTACATGATAGAGACCTCCTCACGTCTGCAGGGTGTGGAGCAACTGATTGATATGGAACAATATTTTGTGATTCATGCTGCAAGACAAAGCGGAAAGACAACCTGTCTGTTAGACATGACCCTAAGATTAAACGCTCAAGAAAAATACCATGCGGTTTATTGCTCGCTGGAGGGATTGCAGGGAATCAACGATGCAAAAGAAGGAATACCGCTGATTGTTAAGTGCATCAAACAGGCGCTGCATACCTGCAATACTCCTAAGAATGAACTTTTTGCAAAAGATGCCGATTATTCCAATTTTGCCGGAGTCCTACACGTGGAGTTCACAAAATACTGTGGACTGTTAGATAAGCCGTTAATCCTGTTTTTTGACGAGGCCGACTGTCTCTACGGAGATACCATCATTTCCTTTTTGCGTCAATTGCGGTCGGGCTATATAAACAGAATGTTAGCTCCTTTTGTTCATTCCGTGGCTTTGGTCGGCATGAGGAATATCCGCGACTATAAGGCGCTGATACGCTCCGAGAGGGAAACGCTGGGCTCTGCCAGTCCCTTTAATATTGTTACCAAGGCAATGACTTTGAACAATTTTACCAAAGAAGAGGTGGCATCGCTCTACCAACAACACACCAAAGAGACGGGGCAGATTTTTGAGAAGGAAGCGGTTGACATGGTTTACGAACAGACGCAGGGGCAGCCATGGTTGGTCAATGCCATCGCCAGAGAAGTGGTTATCGAAATGTTGGCATTCGACCACACAAAGCCGGTTACGCCGTCTTTGGTCTGGCAGGCCATCCAAACCATCATCCTGCGCCGCGACACCCACATTGACTCCCTGTTGGAGCGATTAAAAGAGGAGCGGGTACGCAGGGTGATAGAGCCCATGGTGTCGGGAGACGTTTTCTTTGACCACCTGTCGGACGACTACCAATATGTCACCGATTTAGGGTTGATACACAATATCAAAGGCAAGATTCAGCCCTCTAATCCCATTTATGCCGAGGTGATTGCACGTACTTTGAGCTACGATGCACAAGAGACATTTATACTCGAAAAGCCCAACGCCGTCATTCCCGCTTACCTCAAAGAAGGGAAATTAGACGTGGATGGCCTGTTGCTGGAGTTTCAGCAATTTTGGCGGGAACACAGCGCGATTTGGCTGGACAGGTTTGCCTATAGAGAGGCGGCTCCCCACCTCATTTTGCAGGCGTTCTTACAGCGGGTCATCAACGGCGGAGGGGACATTATTCGGGAGATGGCCGCCGGAACGGGGCGCACCGACCTCTGTTTGGTCTATGAAGGGCAAAAATATCCGATTGAGCTTAAAATCAGAAGGGGAGACAAAACCTTGGCTCAAGGAATCGAGCAGACCATGCAATACATGGACACCTTTGGCTGCACCCAAGGATGGTTGGTGATTTTTGACCGCCGGCCCCAAGTGGAATGGGACGATAAAATCTTTGTACAAAAAGAGACCAAAGAGGGAAAAACGGTAACGGTATTTGCGATGTAAGCCTGTCTATATCGCCACGTCAAAATCAAAATAGGTATTGGGAAAAGGCTCTCCGACTAAGGTGTAGTGCCACCATTCTTCTCTATAATGCCTAAACCCGTGCCGGAGCATGGCGCTCTTTAGCAACTCTCGGTTGGCGGTTTGTTCCTCGGTAATCAAATCGGTACCGTGGCCGGACTTGGGACCAAAAAAGTCAAACGGCGTTCCCATATCCAACTCTTGACCGCTGCGGATATCTACCAAAGTCAGGTCTACAACGCTGCCTCGGCTGTGTCCCGACCTTTCGGCAATATATCCCAATTCAAAAAGTTTTGACTTATCTATGTCGGGGTAAAAGGCCTGCCTGTAGACGGTGTCCTGCAAATCTTTGGCCCAACGCACAAAATGTTGAACCGCCTTTTGCGGACGATAGGCGTCAAATATCTTGAGCAGGTAGCCTTGGGCTTTAAGTTCATCGCTGACCTTCTTTAAGGCTTGGGCGGCCTCTGCGCTCAACACGGCCGTGGGCGCACAATAGCCGTCTACCCTTGCGCCTACAAAATTGTAGGTACTGTAGTAGCGAATGTCTAACAGAACATCCGGTATCAAGTCCGAGATATAAACAAAACCTTGGGGGAGGACATCCCTGCGGCCGGCTTCCTGCGCAAGTGCGAGGGCACAGAAAACTGTAATCAGTGCAAAGCAAGTAATTTTTTGATGGTATTTTTTCATTCTTCTGCTATTTACGGGCAAATATAAGGAATTATCCTATACCTCACTCAAGATAATATTCCAACCATTGGGCCTGTCGGGTATTGATGATGTTGCGCCGCAGCAAAGAGGGCAATGTACAGACGGTGTCGCCCAACTGCTCCCGATAATGCACAATCCAACGGGCGGCGTAGGGGCCGATGTAGGGGTGTTTGCCCAAAGTGGACTGGTCGGCGCGCCTCATGTCCATCTTGCGAACCAGACTGTGGTCAATGTCTACTTGAAGGGCAAACAGGGCAAAGCGCTCCTCGTCCATGCCCTCCACCTCCAACAATTGCTCTACCGCTACAAACCCGCCTAAACGCTCCCGGTAATGCACAATCCTCTGCGCATAATAAGGCCCGATTCCGCGTAATCTTTGAAGGCGGGAGGTGTCGGCTCCGTTTATTTCTATCAGTTCCCACCGGGACGAGGTTCTTTGTGGCGGAGTGGTTGGGGACAGATTGGCTGGGGGCGAGGGCAGAGGAGAAGAAGGCTGGGGCGGATTGTCTGGAAGTGGATTGGCCAAAGGTGGATTGGTTGGGGGCGAGGCCGAAGGCGAAGCCGAGGCCGTCCGGGGAGTCGGTTCAATCCGTATGTAGGGCAGCAGTCTTTGGTACATTTGCTCCGAGACCACGTAGGCCCGACTGAAGTCTTCCGGTTTGCGAAACACGGCCCCCGAATTTCGGTACCGGAGCAATGACGCGGTCTGGCCCGACGAAAAGCCAAGCCTACGGAACCCCGCCGAATCCAAGGTATTGGGGTCAAAGGCAAACGGCGCGGAGCCTTCCGACTCCCGATTCCCCTCCTCCTGCCCTCCCCTCCTTTCCCAAGTCCTCTGCTCCGGAGCAAAATCCGCGGGCGCGGGCAACACCACCGGCGCCGGCGCAAACAGCATCCTAATAATAACCACCAACAGCGCCAACACCACAATACCCAAGGCATCTCGCTGCTGAACATTCCACCTCCTCTTTTCTTTCGCACACATATTTTATGTAGATATTTATTCTTTACCCTTTACCACTATGACTATCTCCCCCTTGGGCGGATGCGCCCGGTACCAAACAGCCAGCTCACTCAAGCTGCCCCGCCGATGCTCCTCAAACTTTTTAGAAAGTTCCCGACAAACGCAGACGCTCCGTTCCGACCCCAAAAAGAGGGCCAAATCTAATAAAGTTTTAACCAAACGGTGCGGCGATTCGTAAAAAATCATCGTTCGCTCCTCATCCGCTAAAAATTTAAATTTTTTCTGACGCCCTTTTTTGACCGGCAAGAAGCCCTCAAATACAAAACGATCAGCAGGAAACCCCGAATTTACCAAAGCCGGAATTAGGGCCGTAGCTCCGGGCAGACATTCTACCGCTACCCCCCGCTCCAAACAGGTACGCACCAACAAAAAGCCCGGGTCGGAAATGCTCGGCGTGCCCGCATCGCTAATCAACGCCACACAACAGCCCGTTTCTATTTTCTTTGCAATCGCCTCCACGCTTTTATGTTCGTTGAATTTATGGTGGGATTGCATGGGGGTATGCACCTGATAATGCCGGAGCAGCACAGAGCTGGTGCGGGTATCCTCGGCCAAAATCAAATCCACCTCCTTTAGGATGTGCAAGGCCCGCAGCGTAATATCTTCGAGGTTGCCAATCGGCGTAGGAACTATGTAAAGTTTGCTTATCTTTGCCACCCTGCAAAGGTACATAAAATTCCAACCACCTATGTTTTTAGAAAGTGCCAGCCAAAGAGGATGGATAGAGGTAATCTGCGGGTCAATGTTTTCCGGAAAGACCGAGGAATTGATTCGGAGGCTGAGGCGTGCCTATTTCGCCCGCCAGCGCGTAGAAATCTTTAAACCCGTACTCGATGTGCGCTACTCCGCAGAGGATGTAGTCTCCCACGACTCCCACAGCATCCGTTCCACTCCGGTGGATTCGTCCGGCAATATTTTACTCCTCACCGGCGATGTAGACGTAGTGGGCATAGACGAGGCCCAATTCTTTGACGCCAATATCGTCTCCGTATGCAAGGAATTAGCCGACCGCGGCATCCGCGTGGTAGTCGCCGGACTCGATATGGACTACTTGGGAAAACCCTTTGGCCCCATGCCCCAACTGATGGCTACCGCGGAATACCTTACCAAAGTACACGCCATCTGCGTCCGTTGCGGCAACTTGGCCCACCACTCCCACCGCCTCACCTCCAACAATAAATTAGTCGTACTGGGAGAACAGGACACCTATGAACCTTTATGCAGGCATTGTTTCAACAAGATTGTCCCATAAAATATGTCTATCCCCAATCAGCCCCTTACCCACACCCAGCTGCTGGTGCATGTAGGCCACATTGCCCACAACCTTCATTATTTTCGCTCCTTTTTAAAACCGACTACCAAACTCATGGCTTTGGTAAAGGCCAACGCCTACGGCCACGGAGCCACGGGACTCTCCCTCGTTTTGGAGCGCCTCCGCTTGGCCGACTCTTTGGGGGTAGCCTTCCCTTGCGAAGGCATCGAATTGAGGAAAGCGGGGGTCAGCCTCCCCATCACCGTACTCACCCCCGGCTACGGAACTTTTGGAGACCTCATCGCCCACGACCTGCAACCCGAAATACACACTTTTGAAGCCCTGCTGGCTTATGCCCAAGCCGCCAAAGACAAGGGTCGGGCACGCCTGCCTTTTCATTTAGCCATAGATTCCGGTATGCACCGCGTAGGCTTTGAGTCCGCCCAAATTCCCGAACTCATCCAATACCTCAAAAATAATCCCTACCTCTCCCCCGCATCCGTCTTTTCCCACCTTGCCGCCGCCGACGAAGCTCGGCACGATGCCTTTACCCAAGGCCAAATCGACCTTTTTGACCAAATCAGCGGACAAATATGCGACGCCCTGCCCCATCCGGTAATGCGTCATATTTTAAACTCGGCCGGAACGGAACGCTTTGCCCACGCTCAGTTCGACATGGTGCGCATCGGCATTGGCATGTACGGAACCAGCGCGGTAGATGCTGCCTTGCTGCGTCATCCCTCCTCTTTGCAATGCCCCGTCATCCAAATCAAAGACATTCCTTTTGGCGATACCGTAGGCTATGGCCGGCACGGCAAAACCCCCGACGGGCCTAAACGCATAGCCACCCTCCCCATAGGCTACGCAGACGGCATAGACCGCCGGTTAAGCAGGGGAACAGGACATTTTATGGTAAACGGAGTATTGGCGCCTACCATCGGAAATATCTGTATGGATATGTGTATGATTGACATTAGCCACATAGACGCTAAGGCCGGCGATACCGTTACCCTTTTTGGAGGTCCGCCCGCCCTTACGGCCATCGATTGGGCCCAAACCTTAGGCACCATATCCTACGAAATCTATACCTCTATAGGCCAACGGGTACAACGGGTATACATCTAAGCACTATAATACCCGTATTTGTTCTGATTCCCGCGCAATAATCGCTCAAAGACTGGGCGTCAACCACCACCTTTTTTTCGGTCGAGGAGGCGTGAATAAAGCCAAGTTCTCCGTTTTGCCAATAAGCAATGCCTATGTGGGATATATCCATGCCCTCCGTGGAAGTGGTAAAACCAATAATGTCTCCGCTTTTAATATGCTCTTGATGCCGCTTTATCTCCTGTTTGGGAATGTAATAATACCCCCCGCGGGTATTTACGCGCTCCTCTACCTGCCGCATAAAGGCCACCCGGTCGGGATAACCCTTTAAATGCCTGTACGCATCGGAGCGGGACGACATAAAAGAGAGCTTTAGATGCAGGGGTTTGCCTCCCGCCAAGCGGGTTACATCTTCTACTATGCCTGTATCTATATTATCTGCCATCCAGTCGCTGGTATAATGAAGACGGGAGGTGTAGCCATCTATTACTCCCCCGCGGTAGCGAATCCCTTGCAACTGCCGGCAATAGGAGTCAAAGTCGGGAGTTCCCGCCGCTACAACACGGCTCAAGGCTACGCAGGTTTCCATAAAAGTCATGCAATCCAGCTCCCGCAGGTTAATAATCAAGCGTTCCTCGTCGCCAACCTCTAAAGTATGCCCCACGTAAGGGGTGTTTAAAAAGAATCGGGCCGTATTAATCAGCAAATCGTTAAAATCCAATTTATCTGCTGCTTTTATCTGAGCAAAATAATTTTGGACAATTTGCCTGTCTCGAGACATGTCGGCGCTAAACTGGGCGAACAAGCTCCCGGAAAACAAGGTCAAAATCAATAAAATTGCATTTTTTTTCATCATCTTATCTCAATATTTTAAATAATAATTCATGGAGCAGGTCGCCGTCGCTCGCTTCGCCTTTGTCGTTGCTTTTACTGCGCCCGTCGTACACGCGAAGCATCCATATAATCCGAGCGGTTCGTTGCAGGGAAAAATGTTTGGCCGCCGTTTCTATCTCGTTTAAAAAAAAGGGATGCATACCCAAAGCCGCAGCCACCTCTTGACGAGAAGGTTTGTCGGCATTCATGTGCAGAGCGTGGTATTTAAGTATTCGGGCAAAATGCGAAAAAAGAGCGCCCAATACAGTAACCAAGGGATAAATCTTGGTGTTCTCCCCAAAATAACGCACCATCCTTAGGGCTTTGGGCAAGTCTTTATACGATATGGCTTTACACAAAGAAAAAGGACTGTGTTCCTTGCTGATGCTCACGTTTTGCTCAATCAGCTCCGGACTTATTTGTCTGCAAGCGGTCGGCAGGGCTACCAACAGTTTGTCCATTTCCATACTAATCTTGTTAAGGTCGGGGCCTAAATAGTCGGCCAACAAGGCGGCAGCCTCCGGCGTCAAGTTCATCTGCATCTCCAAAGCATAGCGGCTAATCCAGTCGGCCACTTCTTCCTCCTTTAGGGGAACCGACTCCAGCACTACTCCTTTAGCCAAAGCCGCCTTGTAAAAGGCAGTACGCTTATCCACTGTCTTTCCCGGATAACAAACCACCAGCACAGTCGTGTCGGGAGCTTGGCGCAAATAGATTTCCAATTTATCTATATCCCTCACCTGCTGCGCTTCCCTCACAATAACCACCTGCCTTGGGGCCATCATAGGATAACGCCGCGCCGTCTCAATGATTTGCTGCGCCGTTACGTCGGAGCCGTAAAGAACGGTCTGATTAAATCCTTGTTCATCAGGGGTCAATACATGTTCCGCTATATAATGATACAACTTGTCTATGTAATAAGGCTCCTCCCCCATCAGCAGGTAGAAAGGCTTGAACTTTTTTGCCTCCAAATCAGCAAGAATACTCTTGTATTGGCCGTAACTCTCTTTTGCGTTTAACTTTGCCATCTGTAACAGGTGATGGCAACAAAGGTACGTCATTTTTTTCTACTTTTGCAGGATGTTTGACCCGATAAGAAAAAAAGAGCTAGTCCGCACGCCGGAAGAAGAAGTCCGTCAGACTTTAGCGGCACACCTGCACCATATTTGCGGAGTACCTTATACTTTAATGTGTTGCGAGTACGAACTCCGAGCGGGCAGAAAGAAGTACCGCGCCGACTTAGTGCTTTTTGACAAAAAGGGACAGCCCCTGCTTTTGGCCGAATGTAAAGCGCCGTCGGTT
Organism: Bacteroidales bacterium; assembly: GCA_009784635.1. GTDB lineage: Bacteria > Bacteroidota > Bacteroidia > Bacteroidales > UBA932 > WRBG01. The sequence goes on from WRBG01000056.1 coordinate 7,894, forward strand.
CCTGTTGACCGCTCCGTTTTTGAACAAATAATCCGCTACAACCAATTACTGAAGGTTCCTTATTTGCTGCTGACCAACGGAACAGACAGTTATCTTTGCCGCCATTACCCCTTGGAAAATCGCTGGGAAGCCTTGAGCGAAATTCCTTCTTACGCCGATATGCTTCATTCGACAAAAATTTCTACCTTTGTGTCAAACTTACAGCATGAATATGGAGGGAACGGTATTAGTTAAGGGATTGGGCTTTGTCCCAAAAGAAAACGCATTGGGTATTTTTATAAAAAAATATTCGGACGGTTATTGTATCGAGGTCGATTGTGCCAAATCGAAAATCAACTATGGAGAAAAAATTCAGTCCGATGCCAGAACCACGCAAAATTTTTCCCAACTTGAAAATTTTGTGGTCTTGGAATGCGTCAATCGTTTGCTCGAAAAAGGGTATAAGCCCGAAAACATTATTTTAGAAAAAACATGGAGTGCCGGACACGGAACTTCGGGGCGATTGGACATTTGCGTAAATAGAGATGACGGTTCGGAATATTTGTTGATAGAATGTAAAACGCACGGCGGAGAATTTGATAAGGAGTTTGCCCGAATGAAAAAAGACGGCGGGCAACTTTTTACCTATTTCAAATTCAGCAATAAAGCCGATGTAATCATGCTTTATGCCTCCGAACTCAAAGGCAAAGAAATTGTTTACCGCAACGAAATTATAAAAATCGAAGATGATTACCGCACGGGCGATGTCAAAGATTTTTATAACAAATGGGACAAGCAAGTATTTGATAAAGGTATTTTTGAAAAAGAATGTGAACCTTATAATCTTCAGCCCAAGAAAAAAATTACCATATTAGATTTAGAAGAACTGACAGCAGATAAAGGGCAAACGTTATTTAATCAATTTGCTGAAATTTTGCGCAGACATTCCGTATCGGATAAACCAAATGCTTTCAGTGTTATTTTTAATCTTTTTTTGGCTAAAATTTGGGACGAACACAAAGCGGAAGATGAAGAATTGGAATTTCAGTGGAATGAAAATGACGATGCTGTTGATTTTCAAGTAACATTACATAATCTTCATAAAGAAGGATTAAAAGAGTTCTTGAAAAAAGAAATGGACGGGATATGTAATGGAATTTTTACAGGCGATAAATCAGCCGAAGAAATTAGAGAAGCAAAGAAAAAATTTCTGAAAATCAATAGTGTCTTTGCAATTAAAAATGTAATTGATGATGCAGACTTTGAACGAAATCATAGAGTATTGGTCGAAGTTGTAAAGATGTTGCAAAAGTATCGAATCAAATATCCAAGAAAACAAAAGTATCTCAGCGAGTTTTTTGAACGATTACTTACTGTTGGTTTAAAACAAGAAGTGGGACAATATTTTACACCGCCACCAATAACTAAATTTATTGTCAAGTCTCTTCCGTTGCCGGAGATGATAAAGCAAACAACAAAAGACAAAGTGGCAAAATTGCCTGCTGTGATTGATTACGCTGCTGGTAGTGGGCATTTTCTTACCGAAATTATGGAAGAGTATCAAAATATTATTGATGAACTTGATACTAATGGATATAGTGCTAAAGCAAAAAATGAAGTTGACGCTTGGAAGATAAACCAATATTCATGGGCGGGAACTTATGTTTACGGCATTGAAAAGGATTATCGCCTTGTTAAAGTGGCTAAAATAGGCTGTTATTTTTATGGCGATGGATTGGCACAAGTTATTTATGGCGATGGATTGGATAGTTTTAAAAAATCGGAAGATTACAGAGGCTTGCTAAAAGAAAACGCCCAAGAACCACAATTTTCTATCGTAGTTTCCAATCCGCCTTATGCGGTTAATGACTGCAAAGATGATTTGGAGTACTTAGGCGCACAAAATGATTTTGATATCTATAAATCACTCACATACAGCAGTAAAGAAATTGAATGTTTGTTTGTAGAACGAACTAAACATCTGCTAAAAGACGATGGAATTGCGAGTATTGTATTGCCAAGTTCTATCTTATCTAATACGGGTATTTATACAAAAACCAGAGAAATAATCTTGCAGTATTTTGATATTGTCGCTATAACTGAATTAGGCAGCAATACATTTATGGCTACGGGAACAAATACCGTAGTGCTTTTCTTGCGAAAAAGAAATGAAGCAAAAATAAATGATATAAAAGAAAGAGTATACAATCTTGCGAAAAATTATCCGAAAACACAAGAAGACTTGACACTAAATGGAATTGAAAAACCTGTAAAAAAATATTTGGATTATACAGGCGAAAGTGAAATTGACCTAGAAAAATTTTATTACTTCGTTCTCAATTATTGGCAAAAAACAGTACTAATAAAAACAGGCGAAAAAGATGCAGAAAAACGATTCCTTGGTTATGAATACTCCAATCGCAGAGGACACGAAGGTATGCATTCGATACAGCGAGGCAAAACCATTGAAGAATGTACAAAACTGTTTAATGAAAATGATTTTAAGGACGAAACAAAAGCAAATTCTTATATTTATAGAGCGTTTAATGATAACTTTGATTATCCCATACACGAATCGCTAAAAGATAATATTTTTCGTATGCGCTTAGTGAATATGTTGGCGTTTGACAGGCAAAAGTTTGAAAAAATTATTTCTACGGCGGTTAAAAAAAAAGTGAAGATTGAAAGTAAGTGG
>WRBG01000057.1 GCA_009784635.1 Bacteroidales bacterium
AGATGCAGACGCCTACCTCCGCCACTTGACCTATGAGGGGGCCAAGGCGTACTACGGTTCTATAGATGACTCCTTGGAGGAGCGCATCGAATTTGAATTAAACACCATCAAACAAATGGGTTTCCCGGGCTATTTTTTGATTGTTCAGGATTTTATCCGGACGGCCCGCGACATGGGCGTTTGGGTAGGGCCCGGACGGGGTTCGGCAGCCGGCTCGGTGGTTGCCTACTGTTTGGAAATTACCAAAATAGACCCCATCAAATACGGCCTGCTGTTTGAACGCTTCCTCAATCCGGAGCGGATATCCATGCCCGATATGGATATAGACTTTAGCGACGACGGACGGGCCAAAGTGCTGCAATATGTGGAGGAAAAATACGGCAAAGATCATGTTTCCCACGTCGTAACATTTGGAACCATGGGCGCCAAGAGCGCCATCAAAGACGTAGCCCGGATTCAAGGCCTGCCCCTGTCCGAGTCGGAGCGTTTAACCAAAATGCTTCCCGACCGCTTGCCCGATAAGGACGGCAAGCCTCAGCCGGTAACTTTGGCCCATTGTCTGAACGTTCTTCCCAGATTTCAGCAGGAGATGGAGTCCAAAAATGCACTCATTCCCAGCACGCTGGATTTTGCGCAAAAACTCGAAGGCTCTATCCGCAACATAGGGGTACATGCCTGCGCCATCATCATCGGAAAAAACAACTTGATGGAGTATATCCCCCTTTGTACCCAAAAAGATAAGGAGACCGGAGAAGAAATGCTCGTGTCGCAGTTCGAGGGTTCTCATATAGAAAAAGTGGGGATGCTCAAGATGGACTTTTTGGGACTCAGGACTTTATCCATCCTTAGGGAGGCGGTTGACAATGTAAGGCGGGGGCAGGGAATAGAGATTGATTTGGAGACCCTGCCCTTGGACGACGCCAAAACCTTTGAGCTGTTTAGCCGCGGAGATACAATAGGCGTGTTCCAATTTGAATCCGATGGAATGCGTAAATGGTTGAGCAGACTAAAGCCCGGTCATTTTGAAGATTTGATTGCCATGAACGCCCTGTATCGCCCCGGTCCCATGGAAAAGATTCCCGACTTCATCGAGCGAAAATACGGACGAAAAACCATCGAATACGACCTTCCGGGCATGGACGAGTATTTGGCCGAGACTTATGGGATTACCGTATACCAAGAGCAGGTGATGCTGTTGTCGCAAAAGTTGGCGGGCTTTACCGGAGGACAGGCCGACTCCATGCGCAAGGCCATCGGAAAGAAAAATCGAAAGGAAATGCAGGAGATGGAGGTGCTTTTTAAGAACGGGGGCATCACATTGGGGCATCCTCAAGAAAAGCTTAGAAAAATATGGGAAGACTGGGTGTCTTTTGCCGAATATGCCTTTAATAAGTCCCACGCCACAGGCTATGCCCTGCTGGGCTATCAAACGGCTTACCTAAAGGCCAACTATCCGGCAGAATTTATGGCGGGCGTGTTAAGCCGGAATTTGGGCGATATAGACGAAATATCCAAGTGCATGGACGAGTGTAAGCGGATGGGCTTAACGGTGCTGGGGCCGGATGTAAACGAGAGCGACATGAACTTTGCGGTGAACGCGCGGGGCGCCCTGCGTTTTGGTATGGGCGGAATCAAGGGGGTAGGCTCTGCGGCTATCGAACTTTTGGTGCAGGAACGCAAGGCCCGCGGCCCCTATCAGTCTATCTATGATTTTGTAGAGCGGGTCAGCCCTACGGTGCTCAATAAAAAAACCATGGAGGGTTTGGTGTATGCGGGCGCCTTTGATTCTTTCGACAGCATCCGCCGGGTGGATTATTTTGTGGTCAACGATAAAGAAGAAACGTTTTTAGACCAGCTAATCCGTTACGGCAGCAAGATGCAGGCAGAACAGGGGAAGGAGACTCAGTCGCTTTTTGGGATGCACAATGCGATTCCGGTGGTGCGGCCCGAACCCCTAAGGGCCGCGGATTATTCGGAGATTGACTTGTTGAATAAAGAGAAGGAATTGGTGGGCATTTATATTTCTGCCCATCCGTTGGATAGCTATATATTTGAAATAAATCATTTTACCACTCATTCCCTAACCGAGGCCGTCGAGCTGCTCAAAGATGTTACCGCCAGCAATAAAGCGCCCGAACAGGATTTGTGCTTGGCCGGCTTGGTTACTTCGGTCAAAAAAGCTGTGGCCAAAAAAACAGGCAAACCTTGGGCTGAATTTATGGTAGAGGATTTTACCGGCTCTTTAAAATTTAGCCTTTTTGGCAAGGATTACGAAAACTTTTTGGGCTATTTAGACCCCGGCCTCTCCCTCTTTATCCGTTGCCAGCCTCAGCCTCGCTTTGGCAGCACAAGCGGAGAATGGGAGTTGAAGATAAGAAAGATAACCCTGTTAGCCAACGTAAAAGACGAATTAATTACCCAAGTCTGCCTCAAATTGCCGGTAGACATCATCACGTCGGAGTTTCGTAGGGAATTAGTGGCCGTTCTCCAAGAACATTCCGGTGCAACACGTCTTAATATCAAAATGGTAGACCAAGCCAACCAAATAGTGGTAGACTTTTTTTCCCGCTCCTTCCGCGTTTCTATGAATCCGGGACTGCTTGCCTTCTTGGAGCGGAACGGAATTGGTTACACGTTTTAGTGTCATTTGATTTTTGTCCTGTCCTTCGTAGTGGAACCCCCGTTTTTATAAATTTTCAGTATTGCTGTAACTGCCTTTTTCTTAGTCGGGGTAGCAGGACTCGAACCTGCGACCCCCTGCTCCCAAAGCAGGTGCGCTAGCCAACTGCGCCACACCCCGAATCAATTACTGTTGCTTATTCCTTCTGAGGTACATGTCAAACATAATGGGCGAGCCCACAAATACAGAAGAATAAGACCCGATAAGCACCCCTACCACTAGAGCTACGGAAAATCCGCGTATCACTTCGCCGCCAAAAATGGCAATGGCCAACAATACGGCCAAGGTAGAAGCTCCTGTGTTTACGGTACGGGCGAGCGTACTGTTAAGGGCCTCGTTGATATTGGTCCTAAAGTCGCGTTTTGGAAAGAGCGTGCGGTATTCGCGAATCCGGTCAAAAATGACCACGTTGTCGTTGATGGAATAAGCGATAATCGTTAGGAGAGCCGCAATAAAGGCTTGGTCTACATCAAGGCTGAACGGCAGTATTCCGGAAAAGATAGAGAAAAATCCGGCGGTAAGCAAGGCGTTGTGCGCTAATGAAACCAATCCGCTGGCGCCCCATATCCAGTTGCGGAAACGGGCGGCAATATAGATGAAGATTGCCAGCAAGGCTGCAAATACGGCAATCATCGCCTTGCGTTGGATATCGCTTGCAATGCTGGGTCCCACTTTTTCTGAACTGACGATTCCGTTGGGATTGTCCAAGGTAGAGAGGAACTCTTCCAAGGAGATGCCTGTGGCAAACAGTCCGTGTAGAGCATGGTACAACATGCCGTCTATCAACTGGTCTGTTTCGGGGTCGTCATTTTCAATCATATATTTGGTGGTAATCTTCATTTGATTCGCCCCTCCAAATTGTTTTACCTCTACCGCTTGGTCAAATTCGTCAAAGAGCGCCGTGCGGACTTCATTGGAGGTTACTTCTTTGTCAAAACGAACTACATAAGTACGTCCACCGGTAAAGTCTACGCCGTAAGAAAAGCCCTTGGTAAAAATAAAGCCTAAACTGATTACCACTAAGGAAATAGAAACGACATAGGCGTATTTGCGAAGGTGTATAAAATCAATCTTAACATTCTGCAAGAAGTTACGGGTAAACTTATTGTCAAAAGATATGCTCTTTCCGGACTTTAGACGGGCTTCAAAAATCAGACGGCTGATAAAGATAGAGGTCAGCAGAGAGGTAATCAGACCGACGACCAGCGTGGTGGCAAAGCCTTGTACGGGGCCGGAACCAAAAGACATCAAAATAAGACCCACAATAATGGAGGTGAGGTTTGCGTCGATAATGGCCGAATAGGCATTTCGATAACCGTCGGCAATGGCCAATCGAAGCCCTTTGCCGGCGCGTAATTCTTCTTTTATCCGTTCATAAATAAGTACGTTTGCATCTATGGCCATACCCATGGTCAGCACAATACCGGCAATACCGGGCAGGGTCAATACGGCGCCAAACGAAGCCAAGGCTCCAAGGAGGAACAAGACGTTACAGAGCAAAGCGATATTGGCGACCATTCCGGCCCGATTGTAGAAGAGTATCATATAGAGCAACACCAATGCAAAGGCAATCACAAAGGAGAGCAGTCCGGCTTTAATGGATTCGGCTCCAAGCGAAGGTCCTACCACGGCTTCCTGTATAATTCTTGCGGGAGCAGGCAATTTTCCGGATTTAAGTACGTTGGATAAGTCATCAGCTTCCGTCATCGTAAAGTTTCCGCTAATCTCGGACATGCCTCCGGAAATTTCTGTATGTACTCTGGGAGCGGAATATACCATATCGTCCAAAACAATGGCTATGCATTTCCCAATATTATCGGCGGTTAACCGAGCCCAAACACGGGCGCCCTCGGCATTCATGCTCATACTTACTTTGGGCGTACTGACGTTACCGCCCATGGATACTCGGGCGTCTGTTACTACGCCGCCATCGAGCGGAGCTTTGCCATCTCGGGTGTTCTTCTTAACAGCGTACAATTCAAAATAAACTCCGTGGGGGTCAAATTGAGAGGCTTTTACCGACCACAAAGGCACAAATCCCTGTGGGAAGAGCGCTTGAATCTGCGGCATCCTAAACCATGCACTGATTTTGGCGGTATCGCGATAATGGGCTTGGCCAATCGTGGGACCTTCCATAACCTGTCCTTGAGACACATAAGGAGATAAAACGGCAAAAAGAGGATTTTGCTTCTCAAAGGCGACAAGTTGGTTGGAAAGACTGTCTGCTTGGTTGAGTTGGGCCAATAAGTCGTCGCTGCTTTGGGCCTGTGTCTCGGTTCTGGGCTCATTGGCTGCCGGTTGGGAATCGGTTTCTCCAAACATTTCCCGAATCAGACTGTTGGCGGCCTCTAAAGAGGGAACAATTTCCCTGTTGTCAAAAGTTTCCCAAAATTCCAAAGAAGCGGTTCCTTGCAGCAGCTTGCGCACACGCTCCGGCTCTTTTACCCCGGGAAGTTCCACCAAAATGCGTCCCGAATTTCCAAGGCGCTGGATATTGGGCTGGGTAACGCCAAAACGGTCAATACGGTTACGTAATACGTTGAACGAGTTGGCAATGGCGCTTTCGGCCTCTGAGCGGATTACCCTAAGCACTTCTTCATTGGTGCTTTCGGGTTTGATGCGCTCGCGCATGTCGTAGGTGCCAAAGATTTGGGATAGCCGTCTGCCCGGAGCCACTTGATTCCAAGCTTCTCCAAAAAGAGTAATCAAGTCGGACCGGCTGTTTAACTGATTTTCTTTAGCCAAGTCTAAGGCAGACACAAATTCGGGCGAAGTGTTGTTGTCGGCCAAGACTTTGATTAAGTCTTCTACGGAAATGGCCAAGGTTACGTTCATCCCCCCCTTGAGGTCGAGGCCCAAGTTGAACTCTTTTTCTTTAACTTCTCTATAGGTAAAACCTAAAAATACTTTTTCCGCAGCAATGGAATCAAGGTAAAAACGCTCCCTTTCCCGACTTACGGAGTCGAGATAATTGGCTCGATTCCATTCGGGAACGGCTTCAAAAGCCGAGGTGGATTGAACTTGTTCTACTGCTTTTTGGGCATAGGCCCTTGCCTTGTTTTCTTGATTTTGCGTAGCCCAGGTAAACGAAAGCTGGTATACGCTGGCTATTCCGATTAAAATCGTTACAAGAAGAATGGCTCCTTTATTTTGCATGGATGTTAGGTATTTAATGTTGTATACAATTCATAAAATAGGGCACAAATGTACTATTTTTTCCTGATATGGGAAGAAACTTGTACTTTTGTTAGCGAAATTTAGATAAATGAGGCTTGCATTTTGTTCATATTTATTGCTTTTTTCTTTATTTCCGATGACGCTTATTGCGCAGGATGAAAGAGTTAAGATTTTTTTGAATCGGGCGGACAGTTTGAGACTCGCCTATCAATTCGAGGAGGCTATACAAAGCTACCAAAGCGCTGCGGACTTGGCCCTCGACTCCGCGCTGCTGCGGCGGATAGACTTGGGCATGCTGTATTGCGAAAACGGAATCAATTTATTGCGCTTTGCCGTTAAGCCTAAAGTGTTGGGTTCGATTACGGTAGCCAAAGAGTCGTTTTACCTTTACTTTGATATGGGGAACGGTAGTTTTTGGGCGCAGCCTCCGGAGGGACTTTTTCCCGAGCTGGAGGAATCCTATCCCGTATTTGTTTCCCCTGCAAATAAAACCATGATATTCACGGGAAAAACCACTTTCGGGGACTTAGATTTCTACATAAGCCGCCAGCTGACAGACTCCCTTTGGTCCTATCCCGAACCTATGGAGGCTTCTGTGAACAGCGCCGGAGACGAGTGTTTTCCGGTACTTTCGGCCGATGGGCAAAGTCTGTATTTTGCTTCTAACGGACATTCCGGAATGGGGGGATTCGACCTATATGTCAGCACGCTTGACAAAGAAACCGGAGTCTGGAGTCCGGCCCGGAATATGGGCTTCCCCTATTCTTCGCCGGCCAACGACTTGCTCTTTATGCCGGCTCCGGACGGATTGACGGCGCTTTTTGCCTCGGACAGGGCGGGAAATCGGGAAATGGTGAGTATATATCAAGTTGTGTATGAATTGAATCCATTGAGCTATGACCTGCGCAACAGTCCCGATGTATATCGGTTGTCTCAATTATTGCCGTCCGAGGATGTGGGAGAAAAAGAAACAAATACGGTTCTTGGAGAAGAACTTCCGTTGGAACATGGGGCTTTGTTGGACTACACCCGAGCGGTACAACAGGCCCAAACCATAAGGGAGGCGGTATCGGCTCAAGAAAGGGCATTGGCCCTAAGTCGGGAACTGTATGCCCGACTCACGGAAGCAGGAGACCGGTTGATATTTGCCAAAAGGATAGAAGACGAAGAACTTGCATTGATAGATTTGCGGACGCAATACCGGCAGGCAGGCATGGCGGTACAAAAAGCAGAAACGGAATTTTTAAATAAAGGTATATTACCGCCCTTGGTCTCCCCTCCGGAGTCCATAGGAAAAGCCCCCAATCCCCAAGCGGCCACAGCCCCCTTTGCCCCGCTCAAAAGCGATGCGGCGGCCCTTGATTTATTCCGGTTTGCCTTGCCCGTGGTCATCGAGCCGGCCGTAAACCTTTCTTTCAGAATCGAAAATGAATCGGAAATTATCTCCGAAGACAGTCGGCCGGATTTCCTGTTTTACCGAATACAGCTTGCCGTTACCTCGACTCCGGCTAGAGCGTCTTCGTTTAGGGGGGTATCTCCCGTTTTTGAGTCCGCCACCCCAACCGGAAGGTACCTGTACGCCGCCGGCCAGTTCAGCAGTCATGCCGAGGCCTCCACGGCTTTAGCTCAAGTGAGGCGCATCGGACTAAGGGATGCCGTGATTATTGCCTACAATCAAGAGAGGAGCGTAACGGTAGCCGAGGCCCGCAGGTTAGAGGCTATGGCGCCCAAAGCCGCTTACCGGGTCTCTCTAGGCCATTATCCCCAAGGACTTCCGGATCCATTGATAACCGCAATCAGAGGGTTGAACACCAAAGATTTGGCCCGCATAACAGGAGAAGGAGGCGTTAGATACGTCATAGGGCCTTTTGAAACTTTGCAAGAAGCCAGAGAGTTACAAACCGCCTTGTCCGGACTCGGATTTGAGGGCATTACGGTAGAAACCATAAATATGTAGCCATTCCGCTTGCGATGTAAAAAATTATTCCGATATTTGAACGATAACATTTATTCGTATGGGCCTTATTATCACACTTATTTTAATTGGAGTCGTCCTGCTGCTGGCCGAACTGCTCTTGATTCCCGGAATCGGGATTGCCGGCATCCTCGCTTTGGCGGCCTTGATTGGCGCTAATTTTATCGCCTTTTATTACCATCCCCAGCCTGTCGGAGTCATTGTTTTGGTAATCACTATTTTGATATGCTCGGTGGGCGTATGGTACGCGCTAAGGGCAAAAACATGGAAACGCCTCAGTCTAAAGCATGAAATTGAGGCAAAAGCCGTTCCCCTGCCTCAAGATTTGGGCATCCGGATAGGAATGAAAGGGAAAACCTTGGGTCGTCTTATTCCCGCGGGCAAGGCCCGTTTGGGAGAGGCTGATGTAGAGGTATACGCTTTTCAAGGGGTTATTGATCCGGGGACAGAAATTGAAGTGGTACAAATCGAAGATTTACGTATCTTTGTAGCTCCGGTTGTTCCGGAACAGGTTTAGTATAGACATTAATCTTAAAATTTTTTTATATGGAAGACATTACCGTATTTTTTTTGTGGACGGGGATATCCTTTGTAGGTCTGTTGATTCTGCTGTGGTTTTTTCCGGTTACCCTCTGGTTTCAAGCCTTGATTTCCGGAGTGCGCATCTCTTTGATACAACTTGTATTGATGCGTTGGCGGAAGGTTCCTCCCGGAACCATTGTAATGGCAATGATTACCGGAACCAAAGCCGGACTTAAATTAGATGCCAACAGTTTAGAAGCCCACTATTTGGCCAAGGGGAATGTAGGCAAAGTAGTAAACGCCTTAATATCTGCCGATAAGGCCAATATCTCTTTGGATTTTAAAATGGCCGCCGCCATTGACTTGGCCGGACGCGACGTGTTTGAAGCCGTACAAATGTCGGTGAACCCTAAAGTTATTAATACACCGCCTGTTACGGCTGTGGCCAAGGATGGGATTCAGCTCATTGCCAAAGCCCGTGTAACGGTTCGCGCCAATATTAAACAATTGGTGGGAGGCGCCGGAGAAGAAACGGTATTGGCTCGTGTAGGTGAGGGAATCGTGTCGAGTATCGGTTCTGCAGCCTCGCACAAATCGGTATTGGAAAACCCCGACTCTATTTCAAAAGTAGTGTTAAATAAAGGTTTGGACTCAGGCACCGCCTTTGAGATTCTCTCCATTGACATTGCCGACATTGATATTGGACGCAATATTGGCGCCGCCCTTCAGATGGACCAAGCCAATGCCGACAAAAATATTGCCCAAGCCCGGGCCGAAGAAAAACGCGCCATGGCCGTTGCCTTGGAGCAGGAAATGAAAGCCAAAGCACAGGAAGCCCGCGCCAAAGTAATCGAGGCCGAAGTGGAGATTCCTTTAGCCATGGCCGAAGCTTTCCGCAGCGGCAACTTAGGCATTATGGATTATTACAAGATGCGTAATATTCAGGCAGATACAGATATGCGCGAGCAGATTGCCAAACCTGCACCCAAAAAGTAGGTTGCAAATAGCCAAATAATGCATACCTTTGTCCCCCCACGGTGAGGTGGGTGAGTGGCTGAAACCACCAGTTTGCTAAACTGACGTACGGGAAACTGTACCGGGGGTTCGAATCCCCCCCTCACCGCAACAAAAAGTCAATGCTCGCAGAGCGAGCAAAAGTTAAAGCAAAAATCTAAACAAGAACTTGTTCTTAACGCTGCTGTAAAAGTGTCCGCCACTCAGAGGGCGATACTTGAGTCGCTCGGCGGTAGCGGCAAAATGACCGCCAAGGATATAGTAAGCAACATTGGAAAGGATACAGTCACCATAGAACGCGCCATCAAAAAGGGGGAAGGACTACTGACGCGGGTCGGCTCCGACAAGACGGGCTAAGAGAAGCCACCCTGTAAAATGGCACATTTTTATTGCGACGATCCTAATATTCCTGCTTAGAAAGTTAAACAGACTGTGAGATACCTTATTAGAGCTAGCCAAGAACAACGATAATGAAGCGATGTTAATTTTAGGAGGGTGGCATTATGATTAGTATAGGCGTTAAGCCAAGATTACGAGGAAGCAATCAAATGGTATGAAAAAGCTCCAGAAAAATCAATGATTTCGGTTCTTTGTGTACTTTTGTGCAAATTTTTTAACCAAACCTATGAAACGCACTCTATTCTTTCTAACTTTAAGCATGTGGCTTATAGGCTGCACGCCTTTGGACAGCATCGACATTGAGGACGTTTGGTATCGTGTCTTGGACGAAAACTATGTGGATTTTTCCATGGCCGGACGGTTTGACCCCGCATTGGGCGACCGTTCAAAGTATTTCTTTTTTGTGGATAAGAGCCTGCTTATTAGAGTCACCGCGAT
>WRBG01000058.1 GCA_009784635.1 Bacteroidales bacterium
TATTGGAAAAAAGGACATCGAAACCGCTCACAAATTCTGTATGGTAGCCCGCTTGTTTGAAGTCCTTGTTGAGGTAAGGCAATTGGCGGGTTTTCTCTGTAAAGTTAATTACTTTAGCCACCGGATGTACCGGATAACCGTTTAATATACCGAGTATTCCTTTATCTGTACGGTCGCTGTTGGCGTAGAAATTCGAGAAAACAATGCCCTCTTTGCACAGCCGGTTCAGATTGGGCGTTACATCCGGCAGGCCGCCCAAAGGCTCTATCAGTCTGTTGGAGAAACTTTCCAAAATGATGATGATTACGTTGGGCCGGGCCTCTTTCAAAAGGATTTCTGTTTGGTGGATATTGGGATAGCAGGCGTCAAACAAATCTTGGGCAATCTGGTCGTCCATAAAATGATATTCCGATATCTTACCACTATTCATCAATGATTTTCCTACATTCCACACTACATTGATAGCCGCATGATTGGCAAAAATATTATTCGGATGAACGTACACAAAACCCACATTCATGGGCGCTATGCCCAAACTTCCGCGGATGGGAAGAATCATCAAGGCGCTTGTAAAGAGGAAAACGGGCACGCCCTTCCATCCTGCCGGCCGAGCGTTTTTGAGTGTTGGGCGCAATACTTTTTGATAAACCCACCAAAAGCCGCCCATCAATAACGCCCAAACAACCGCCAATACCGGCAAAATTTTTATACTTGCCGAACCCAGCGCTTCTTTGGGCGTTTTGAGGTAACCCAACGGCGTACTGTCTAACCGGAATCCCCAATGCCGGTACAGTTCCATGTCGGCAACTACCGATAAAACAGATGCCGTCAATACAATCAGAATGTATACAGACAATATCTTGGCAGTGGTTTTGCCGTCAAAGAATACGGAAACGGCAAGCAGCGCGCCCGCGACACAAGCAATATACCCACTCATGGAGGCATCCATGCGGGTTCCGTGCAAAAAGACAGAAAACCACTCTCCGCCGGTCAGCGAAAAGGACAAGGGGTAATGATACAGCAAAAAAGCCAATCGTCCTATCCAAAAAAACAGCACCCAAAACAAAAAACACCCCGCAAAAAATAACAGACGCTTTTTCATTCAGAAACTGTTTTTCTAACTTGACAGTCGGCCGAATTATTCTTCGCCTACTATCTCTACCCTAATGCTGGCCTTAATGTCGCGGTAAATCTTAATTACTGCCTCGTAGGCGCCTACCTGTTTAATGTTGGACTCCCCAACAAAAACGATGTCGCGGCGGTCTATTTCAAAGCCCGAAGCTGCCAATACATCGGCTATCTGTATGTTGTTTACCGACCCAAATACCTTACCGGTACTGCTCACTTTGGTGGCCAAAGTGAATTGTTTTCCTTCTAACCTCGACGCCATATCGCTAGCGTCTTGACGCAATTTAGCCTCTTTATGGGCGCGTTGCCTCATATTCTCTGCCAATATCTTTTTGGCCGAAGGGGTGGCCATTGTGGCATATCCTTGAGGAATTAGATAATTGGCTCCGTAGCCATTGCGAACGGTTACAATGTCGTCTTTATGACCCAAATTGGGTACGTCTTGTTTTAAAATAATTTCCATGGTTTCTCCTCCTTCTCTTTATTTCAATAAGTCGGTTACATAAGGGAGCAGAGCAAGATGACGGGCACGCTTAACTGCCTGAGACACTTTGCGCTGAAATTTTTGAGAAGTTCCGGTCAAGCGACGGGGCAAGATTTTACCCTGCTCGTTTAGGAAACGTTTTAAAAATTCGGCGTCCTTATAGTCAATATACTTGATACCGGCTTTTTTAAAGCGGCAGTATTTTTTCTTTCTTACCTCAACGGTCAGAGGATTCAAATAGCGGATTTCGTTGTTTTGTGTAGCCATAATATTACCTCCTTTATTGTTGTGGTTGTGGTTGTGGTTGAAGTTGTGATTGTTCGGCCCTCCGGCCCCGTCTTCTATCCGCATATTCTATGGCGTGCTTGTCCATACTAAAGGTAAGGAAACGGATAATCCGCTCGTCGCGGCGATACTGTAATTCCAACTTGGCAATCAGAGTAGGATTAGCCTTAAATTCAAACAGGTGGTAAAATCCTGTTGTCTTTTTTTGAATAGGATAGGCCAGCTTTCTAAGGCCCCAATCCTCTTCGTGAACAATTTCACCTTGATTATCGGTGATAATGTCACGGTACTTGCTTACCGCTTCCTTCATCTGAACATCAGACAAAACGGGAGTTGCAATGAAAACGGTCTCGTACTGTTTTAACATGACTGTTAATTAATGATTTGGATTAATAATTAAATAAAAAGGGCTGCAAAGATACGCAAATATCTTTATCGGCCAAAAAACAATTTCTACCTTTGTTGCATATTTAAATGCAGGTGTAATGAAAAACAGAAATGTAGTCGGCATAACCCTCGCTTTACTGGCGTGCATGTCTACAGGCATGGGCGCGGTAAAAGCCCGGGGCATTGATTCCAATCCCCTCATGCTCTTTAACTTTGAAGACGGGCAAGTATCAAACTGGCGCACTGCCAACGTAGGCCGTGGAGAAAGGCAAAGCGTTGAATTGGCGCGGACAGAAGACGGAGACCCTGTGCGCTTTGGGAACAGGGCCATCAGGCTTAATTTTGACATGACAGACGCCCAAACGTCTCAGACGCTATGTTGCAGCTACGACCCGGGAACCGGCGCTTTTACCATCCCCGCAGGGCCCAACGGCGCCAGAAAACTTGGTATGTGGGTTTACGCCACGCCGGAAGCTCAAGGAATATGGATGAGGGTACAAATGACCAACTTAGATACCGGCGGTTTGGTTTCGGTTTTTGACGGCGAGCCCACCATTGACTGGATTGGTTGGAAGTATGTGGAGTTTGGATTTCCCGCCTCTGCCAATAATGTGCCGCTCGGTCCCCGCTCAAACAGTTTTATTCGGCTTTTGTCTATAGATTCCGGCACTACCGGACCTATGACCAATGGCTACATCATCGTGGACGACATCCGCGTCTCCCATGTAGAAGAAGATACGGTGCCGCCAACGGTGGCGACCTTAACCGGAAACGGTTCACACCTGAACGGGCAGACGTTTACAACGGGACAGGTGGACATATCCGCCGCATTTAACGACAATCATTCGGGCATTTCCAGCGGAATCAACCATAAAACGGTTCGCATAACCGTGGACGGATTCGCATTTAAAGCGGGAGATGCCGGTTTTTCCGTACAGCAGGATGCCCATATCGTTTCTTTAAAGGGCTTGAATTTATCGGATGGATTGCATCATGTGGAAGTATATGTGGAAGATAACTTTGGAAACATGGGGACAAAAGCCGCCTCGTTTACGGTAAATACCGGAAAAGGCGCCGCTGTCAGTATCGTTCCATCCGGGTCTCAAGTACGCATCGGCTCTGTGTACACGTTGCAACTCAACACCAACAACCCAAGCAATGTAAAAGAAATCGATGTAACCATACAACTGAATAATACGGGCTCTGTGGACGAATGGAACGGCGTGGAGTTTGCCCGCTCGGTTAAGGAGGGCGTGTTCCGCTTTAACCCAAGGCTTGGGCATTTGACGGTGCATCTAAAAAATGATGCGGCTGTCACGGCGGCGGGAACGCTTGCAACCATCAACATCAGCATCAAGAAAAACGGCAACGCCCAAGATGTATTCAGATGTGCGCCTGTCTCTGCCAAAGTAACGCACGCAGACGGCTCATTCTCCACCTTTACTTTTAATCCCATCGAAACAAGACTATGGGCGGATTACGATTTTACGGTCGTCAAGCGCATTGTTGGGGCGCCCGGAGAAGTGTTGGTAACAGACCCCCACGGAAATCCGCAGTCCGGGGTTAGGGTACACATACTTGCAGCCGACCGAACCCCCATCGAATCGGCAGTAACCGGACAAAACGGTATAGCGTCCGGATTGACGGCCTTCACAAGCGAGGCGCAAAATGTCTATATCTACGCCGAAAAGGACGGCAAATATTCTTATACCGGATTCTTGAAGTCGCTGAGGCCGCTTTTGACAAATGCCCCCACCCATATCAGAGCCGGAACAACGCCTAACCCCACCACTTCAAAGACCATTACTTGGATGTCCAACCCCCTTACATCTACAGGCCCCGCCATCATGAAGGTCGCCAAAAAATCTGAGGGAGTACACAGTTTCAAACCATACGAGGGCAAAGTAAAGTTCATGGAATACGACGGAACGGGCAGTGATTGGGTCGGAAAGGCAAATTCTGTAACGGTAAACAATTTAGAGGCGGGAACGACCTATATCTATCAGGTGGGCGACGGCACAAACTGGTCGCCGACCATGGAATTTACCACAGCGCCTGTTACCGACAAGTTCTCGTTCAGCGCGTTCGGCGATTTACAGGCCTCTACCATGGAGCATATGAACCGATTCTTTGCGGCAGCCACTACCATCGAGGCCATGCCTGCAAGGCCCTTGTTCAGCCTAAACGTGGCAGATATTGTTGACACCGACGACCGCTACGAATATTATTACTACTACGCAACCATGTTTGACCGTCATCCGGTTTTTGCCAACATCGACATGGTAACCGCCTACGGAAACCATGAATACATGGGCACCCTCAACGCCGATAACGTAAAATTTACCAGCGGTACGCCAACCATAGAGCCGTCCGACAAATATGATGCTCAACTAATAGGCAGCGGCTCTTATGCGGTAGAGTACGGCAACATGCTGGTCATTGCCCTTGATTGGGCGGGAAGGTCGGGCCACGAGCCTCAGACCTATCAGCAGGAACAGGCAAAATGGCTGGAAGAAATCCTAAGCAAGACCAACAAAACATGGAAGATTGTTACATTACATTATCCGATATTTCCCGCAGCAGACCATTCTTCGTCCCAAACCATATTGGCGCCGGTGTTTGATAAATATAATGTGCAGTTGGTGTTCTGCGGACACGGCCATACATTCGAGCGCGTACAGGTTTATGAAGGCAACTATTTGGTTCCTATCACCGATAGGCGCACTTTTGAACCGGTAATCGGCGGAACCCTTCATTTCCAACTCGGAGGCATGAAAGAAACCAACCGCAACGGCAGGTGGGTCTTTTGTGAGGTTGACGGCGGAAAAATGACCGTTACGGTAAGGGATGCCAACAACAACATCGTACCGGAAGAATGTTTCATCTTGTATGCATATAACCCAAAAAATTAATACCTATGAACAAATTAGGAACACTAAGCCTGTTTATTTTTTCTTTTATTTTCTTTGCTTCGGGGCTTTTTGCCCAGTCTAGAGGACTTAGGACCATCAACGAGCAAGAATTACGATATCATCTTGATTTTCTCGGCGCTAAAGAATTTCGCGGAAGAGAAACCCCCTCCACCGAATTGGATATTGTGTCGCTATACTTAGCCAATTGGGCTAAACACAATGGATTAAAACCTATTATGGAAAACGGCTCCTACTATCAGGACGTGCCGCTTAATGTCACCGCCGTTTTTAGACCGGGCACCAAATTAACCATCAAAAGAGATGGAGTAGAGACGGTTTGGTATTTTGGAAAATCCTTTGGGGCCAACTTTACCGCCAACGGTTCCTATGCCGGAAATGTGCTGTTTGCCGGCTCTGATATAAATGCGCTTCACGAAATGGATTTGAGAGGCAGAATCATAGTCATTATAGACGACGATGAGTTTCCCACGGCCGGAGTCAAGCCCAATCCTTGGTTAAACACCCGACTGGCATCAAGGTTGAGCTTCTTTAGAGAAAAAGGCGCTTCGGCGGTGTTGGCGGTGGTCAGCCCCGAAAAGCAGGAAAGAATCTCCACCCCTTCGGATTTTTTCGATTATGTTCCCACGGGGCGGCTGTCTACTTATTATGAGTCGCAAAGAACATCTTCTCCCGCCACAACCCCCGTCCAAATTCCCTCTCAACGACCGTCCCTGCCTTTTACGGTGGCCGAAGTCAACCATGCCTTAGCCGCCGCACTGATGGGCATCAGTCAAGAGGAGGTCAAAGCCCTTTTTGCCGACCAACGAAGGGGCGTCATACTGCCGCCGGTAAACCATCAGAACGTATTTGCCAAGTTGGACGTGGTGATTGACACCTACAAAGCCACCGCCCGCAACGTGCTTGCGGTAATAGAAGGCTCCGACCCGGTGCTGAAGAATGAGTATGTGGTGGTAAGCAGCCATCACGACGGCAGGGGCATAGACGACGGAGAGGTTATCCCCGGGGCTGACGATAACCTGACCGGAGTAGTGGCGATGCTGGAAATTGCGCGGGCCTTACTTGTCGAAAAGCCAAAACGGTCGGTGATTTTTGCTTGGATGTGCGGAGAAGAACAACTGATGCACGGGTCTAACTACTTTGTAAATAACTGTCCGGTTCCGATAGAAAAAATATCGGCCTGCATCAATTTGGACATGCTGGGACGCAACCACAGGGATTCGCTGTATCTGATAGGCTCCGATATATTAAGTTCCGAATTAGACCAAGCTATTATCAAGGCCAATAACACAACCGGAATAAAGTTCGGATTTGATTATCGCTACTCCAATACCCAACACCCGCTGAGGATTTATTTCAGAAGCGACCATTATCCTTTTTTGAGGTTTGGTATTCCGTCCGTTTGGTTTTTTTGCGGCCTAACCGACGACTACCATACCTACCGTGACGTGGTGGAATATGTTGATTTCAACAAGTTCTTTAGGGCCACAAAATTAGGCTATCTCACGGTGATGGAGGTAGCCAACAAAAGAGAAATGCTGAGACTGGACATCAATCCGGCCGTCCTCTCCCGCGGAGCGCATAACCTCAACGAACCCAGCTTGTATCAGCGATAAAGAAGAAGGCTGCCCAAAAATTTTTGAACAGCCTTCTCCTTGTTTCTTGTCTCGCTTTATTTGACGCCAATCCCAAACCACCGGAAAATAGTGGGGAGGGCAGTCACAAGAAGACTTAGAATTGAGAAAATAACAGATAACCAGTCCATAATGTTAATTTTTTAAAAGTGGATAAATATAGTTCTGCATATAAGACGCAAAATAAGCATAAAAAGTTGCATCGGAAAAATTTATTTTTCAACAGCCACCAAAGCGTAGTCTAATTGCTTTTGTTCTAAATTGGCCCTAACAACCTTAACGGTAAGGCTATCGCCTAACCGGTATATCCGCTTAGAAGTGCGGCTGCGCAAGGTGTAGCTATCGGCGTCAAATTCAAAATAATCACCCCTAATTTCGCGCAGGGGAATCATGCCTTCTACATGTAATTCGATTAATTCTACATACATACCCCATTCGGTAAGGCCGGTAATGCAGCCCTCGTATACCATGCCGATTTTGTCCTGCATAAATTCCACCATCTTGTATTTGACGCTGGCGCGTTCGGCTTCGGCGGCTATTTGCTCCCGTTCGGAATCATACCGGCAAAGGTTCTCGTAATAAGCCTTGTTTTCCGACTTCCCGTCGGCCAAATAATGGGCCAAAAGCCGATGGACCATCAAATCGGGATAACGGCGAATGGGAGAGGTAAAATGCGTGTAGTAATCAAAGGCTAATCCATAATGACCCAAGTTGTCGGTAGCATAACGGGCCCGGGCCATGGAGCGCAGGGCCATGATTTCGATGGCGCCGGCTTCGGGTTTTTCCCTTACCTTGTCTAAGAGGCGAGAGAGTTCGCGGGCGAGTTCGCGGGGTGTGCGCGTGGCTTTGAGCTGGTATCCAAAATGGGTGATAAAACTGCGGAATGCGGTGATTTTATCAATATTGGGTTCTTCGTGAACACGGTATACAAAAGTGGGCGCTTTGGCTTTTTCGTCTTTGGGGTTTTGTTTGCGCGCTACATAATAAGCCACGCTGCGGTTGGCCAAGAGCATAAATTCCTCAATCAGCCAATTGGAATCTTGACTTTCCTTAATATGAACGCCTAAGGGTTTCCCCAAAGGGTCTACCTCTACCTTGTATTCGGGCCGCTCAAAGGAGATGGCGCCTTTTTTAAATCGTTCCTTGCGGAGCAGGTCGGCCAAAGTATGCAAAATACCGATTTCTCCGGCTAAGGGGCCCTGTCCTGTTTCTATGATTTGTTGGGCCTGTCCGTAATCCAAGCGGAGGTCGGAATGAATCACCGTGCGGCCAAACCATGAGTTAATGACCTTGGCTTTTGCATCTAATTCAAAAACGGCGGAAAAACAGAGCTTGTCTTCCTGTGGCCGGAGCGAACAAAGTTGGTTGGAGAGTTTTTCGGGCAACATGGGGACGGTACGGTCTACCAAATATACCGACGTGCCGCGTTCCAAGGCTTCTTTATCAATCAGACTGCCGGGCCGGACATAATAACTTACATCGGCAATATGTACCCCCACTTCGTAATTTCCGTTGGGCAATGTTTGGAGGGACAGGGCGTCGTCAAAATCTTTGGCGTCCGTTGGGTCAATGGTAAAGGTGACGGTTGTTCTAAAATCGCGGCGGCTTTGTATTTCCTCGGCCGGAATCGAATCGGGAATCCGGTCGGCTTCGGCTTCTACTTCGGCCTCAAAGCGATAAGGAAGTCCAAATTCGGTCAAGATGGCGTGCATCTCGGTATTGTTTTCTCCGGGCTTGCCCAAGATGTCGGTAATATTGCCTTGCGGCGCCCCCTCTTTGCGGTTCCATCCGTTTACGAGAATCGCCACTTTTAG
Organism: Bacteroidales bacterium; assembly: GCA_009784635.1. GTDB lineage: Bacteria > Bacteroidota > Bacteroidia > Bacteroidales > UBA932 > WRBG01. The sequence goes on from WRBG01000058.1 coordinate 8,663, forward strand.
CCCGCTTTGCGTTTTGTCCGGCAAATCGCCCGATACCCAAATGTCGTAAGGCATATTCCTGCTGTCGGTAATCACCCATGCTACTCGGTCAATAACTTGAAGAATACCCACATAAGGACGTTTGCTGCGGGAGATAATGGATACGACTTCCCCGTCTGTTCGGGAAGTTCTGCTTCTGCGGCTTGAGCTGCTTTTAGTTTGGGGCAGCAGGGCAACCTGCACGGTATCGCCATGCAGGGCTCCATGCAATTTTCTGGCGGAGACAAAGATATCGTGGTCTAAGCCCTCTACTGTGGCAAAAGCAAAACCCTCGCGGGTCATGCTCAAGGTGCCTGTATAAGATTGCAGTACAGGACGATTTCTATGATTGCGTTTTGGGGATTTGGCTGATTTCTTTGCTTTTCTACTCATATTGAGTGCAAAGATATAAAAGTATCCTTAACGGAGCGCAATTCCTATTTGCGGGCTTTTTGTTCAATGATATAAGAAATAATCAATCCGATTCCTCCAAAACAGGCGGGTGCGGCTAAGTAGATGGCTTGAAACATGTTTCTAAAATTGTAAAAATCGCCGCCTAAGCCTGTCTTTAAAGATGCGATTGTCGGATACAGTGCAACCGTAAGCCCCCAAGCGGTAATAAGTCCAATGCCCATACCGGCCAGCAACAAACCGGCGCGTAAACCCGAGAAACGCTTATTAGGCATATAATCCAATACATTAAAAGCTTCTGCGGAGGGCAGAGTCTGCAAATTAGAAAAATCGAGTTTTTCTATCATCAATATACGCTCTCTGCGGCGAATCAAGGCTTCGAAAATTTTGTACACAAAGTAAAAAATAGCCGGAACAATAATAACTGCGGTAAAATCCATTTTGTTTTTAATTTAAAGGTTGTAATTTTGAAAAATGATTTGTTTGTTTGCTTCTTTGACGCGGCATCGCTTATTTGGTTACAGATTCAACCCTTGTAACCAAAATCGGACTTATGCGTCTTAACAAAAACGATTGGGATTGGACGACCACCATTACATAGAGCGGGTATTAAAAGGCGACCTCCATGCGTACACGCCTTTGGTAGAAAAGTACCGCCAATATGTATACGCCTTGGTAAAGAGAACCTGTCCTCATCCGGCAGAAGCAGAGGAGTTGGCTCAAGATGTTTTTGTAAAGGCCTATGAGCGCTTAGGCACGTTTAGGGGGGCGTCTGCGTTCAGCACTTGGCTCTACCGGATTGCCTTTAATACGGCGGTGAGTCATGCGCGCAAGAAAAAACGCTATGGGGTTTCCATAAATGACATAGACCCTCGACACTTTGCTGTTTTAGAAGAAGATACGCAAGAAGAGAGGAGCAATGCCATGCGCAAAGAGCAGTCTTACGCGGCTTTGGAACGA
>WRBG01000059.1 GCA_009784635.1 Bacteroidales bacterium
GATGTTGCCCGTATCCAAGTCAAAGGCATCACCTTTGATGGAGATGTTACCGGTAAGGTTGCAGGTATCTTTATTAACGGCTATTATCCTACCATGGCGCTCAACGGAACAGGCAATTCACTAAGAATGAGCGGTATTTCTGGTGATTATGATGAAGTAAACGGAAGTAGCGTCTTCCCCGCATCGCTTCTTACTTTTGTTTATGACAATGTAGACAAGAGTTTTGATACAGGAACAGCGACTGTTGTGGGTCCCGCACTTGCGGGAGGCGTCTGGGCTTACCACCTCTTTAAATCCTCCACGCCCCAGATTATTATCAAACTTACCGACGTGGTTGTTGGGGGGCAAGCTCTGACCACAGACCAGTTCATTACCATCAACGGTTTCAAAAACAGCGCTACTTCCGCTGTAATCAACGCCCTTGAAGGAGGTATGATTTACACCATTAGTACCGAGTCTTTGGTTATCAAATATGAAAACATGACCCCCGAACCCGGTATAACACCCATAAATGTTGACGTAACCGTTGTTCCTGTTACATGGCAGGAAACCCAAGTTACTCCCAATATCTAAAAACAAACAACAGCCCTGCGGGGGGTGATACCCCCGCAGGGCGCTAAGGAGGGCGGTTAAACGGTCTCCCCAAAAGCCGGAAACGGCACAAGAAGATTAATTTAATAAACTACCAGTATGAAACGCTTTAAAATACTTTCCGTACTCTTAGCGCTGCTTGTAATGGGGTGCGGAAAAGATTCCGGATGTCCACTTAGGACAAACACGACGATTCACTTCACTCTGAGCGACAAGGCTAACAACGAGGTATTTTCTAATGTGGTGAATCATGTAGAGTTGTTTATATATGACTACACCGGCCTGCTTGTGGGCCGCAGCACGATTCCCGAAGGCGAATTGAACACGTTTGCCGGAAAGCGTCTGTGGCTTGATGTCGGGGTCTATACCATGGTCGCATGGGCAAACATCACCGACTCCCGCTCGCAAATCGTCGAGAATGAAAGCAGGCACTACCTTGACAGGACGAATAATTACATAATCAACGCCATAACCTCTGGCGGTGTGGCGGAGAACGGTGATGCGCTCTACTACGCGCCAAAAACCAAAAGCACGCCGCTTACCGTGGTCGTTCCGGAACAGGGCAAAGTCGAGGTAACTGCCGAATTTCGCCATGCACATGTAAGATTGGATATTAGGATAGAGGGCTACAGCCATCCATCCGGCTCCGCAACCGACCCTTTGAAAATCGAACTTACCCATATCACCTCGCGCTACAGTTTTGGCATGGAGGCGCATGGCGAGAAAGTGAGTTATGTTCAGTACGCTCCAAATATTGACGCAATAAATAAAGTTTTCAGCACATCGTTCAATGTGCCTGTTTTTGACAAAAATACCACCACACATATATGCATAACCAATAAAGCAGGGCAGTTGATTATCGCTCCGGTTTCGCTCATGGAGATATTGGGCGACAAGATAGCGATAGACGAGCTTGTGCATCTTCCCATCCGAATCGTATTTACCGAAAAGAATGGCCAAATAGTGGCCAACATAACGGTTGATTTGCCTCAGTGGGACGAAGATATAGTAAAACCAAACATTTGATTAACAGCACAAACATGTAATATTATGAAAAGTTGTTTAAACTATTTGCTGACTTTGTCGCTTTTTTTCGCGACAGGTTCTTGTGTCATAGACCATGATATTGATAACCCAAACCCAAAGGGTGGCGACAAAAATGTCATGCTCAAAGTGTCTGTTCCTCACGCCGGTTTTCAAAATCCCGACACCCGCGCCATGGGCGTGACAGAGGAAAATATGATTGAAACCCTCGACATACTTGCTTTTAAAGTGGACGGCGGTTCCGAAACTTATCAATATTGGGCCCAAGCAAGCAAGGAAACCGCTCATGTGGAAGGAGCCTTTTATCAGTCATTCAGCGCGATGTTGCGCGAGCAGCGCCATCAGCAGCGTTTTGTGATTATTACCAACGCCCATGCTAAAGTGATGGAACTTTTGGGGCAGGCAGATTGGAGCAATGTGGACAAAGAAATCATGCTGAGTCGCTTAGAGATACAGTTAGGCAGCGGCAACGGTTGGAATGCAACCGGCCCCGCCAACTTTACCGCCATCCCCATGTGGGGACAAAGCGAACCCAAGGTCATTGAGGGCGCGACTACTACCCTTGGCACGATTTCTCTGCTGCGCATGGTTGCCAAAATAGACGTACAGGTAGACGTGGATAATCATCCCGCACTTGCTTCGACCTTCAAATTCAAAAGCGTACACGTATATAATACCAATACCTCCGGCCGTATAGTGCCCAAACCCGGCACAGAGTATGTAGGGACGGACATGATTGCCAAGAAAGCTTCGTTACCCGCTTTTGTACACACAGAGGCAGAGCCGTTAGTATATACCGATTTCAGTTCTCCCGGCAGTCCGAATGTGGCCATGAAAGGGGCGATTTACCTTTTTGAAACGGCGGCCCAAAATGCAGGCAATATGTTGGAAGAAACCTGCATTGTGGTGGGAGGCGTGTATGGCAATGACACCCAAATAAGCTATTATCGCCTTGACTTTATGTCGGTCAACGGCAGTTCCCACCTTGACATCCTGCGCAATCATAAATACACCTTTACTATTGTCACCGTTAAGGGACGCGGATATTCTACGGCAAACGAAGCCTTTCATGCAAAGTCCTTCAATATGGAGGCAAACATGCTTGTTTGGGACGAAGGCGAGATTCGCAACATTGTGTTCAACGGCCAATATATGTTGGGCGTGAGCTGCGGCAGGTTTGAGTTTAATGAGGAGGCCCACGACATAACCGAAACGGACAATACATTAAAAATCGCCACCGACTATCCTTTAGGATGGACGGCAGATGTTTGGGCCGACCAAGCCGGTACGGTATCCGCCCCTTGGCTGACTATTACTCCGGATGCGGGCGTTGGCGGCGCACAGTCGGACCAAATGCACCTCTTGCTGGCCGCCAATGCAGGCAGCGAGCGCACGGCCTATGTGCATATCCATGCCGGAGTATTAATTTATAAAGTAGTGGTTACGCAAGATTTAGCCGGTATCACCGTGGTTTCTGTTGACCCGGAAAATGTATTCTTGGATTATGACAGTTCGGGAGACGCCGTTGTTGTAATCAGCACAAGGCCCAGCGGCAAACCCAACCCCAACACAAATTGGACATTGAGCGTACCGCTCGCGGCACAGTCATGGTTGAAGATTTCGTTCAGCTCCAGCACTAACTTTGCCGCCGCCTCGACTACTGTATCCGGTACGGGCGAGCGCACCGTGTACCTGTACCTTTCGGGAGTGTATCACGGCAATGCCGTACGCACTACCTTACTTGAATTAGACAGCAATCCATCGGCCTGCATGATTATACAGACGCCCAATCCCGATTATATAGACTACGATGGAACGCCTCCAGCGGGTGTTATTACCTATGTGGGCGCTTTTTGGAAGACCTCCCAAACCGGAGAACGGATTATCCGTATAGCGGGCATGTATGACGCCCATGTGGGCAACCGTGGCCCATGGCATGTTGCCGTATCGTGGTATGACGACCGCTGGGACGACCACAATGGAGACGGCATAGTTTTCAGCACAAGCAAGCTTTCTGTGAGCAAATTAGAAGCGCGAGGCATCAGCTTTACTTCCAATATGACGCCGGAAGACGCCGAATCCGTAAACTCGCGCGTAACGGACGGGACGACAGCAGTCAGCGGAGTGGTCAACACCGCCAATAAAGACATTGTCTTCCGCATTGGCTTGCAAAAAGCATTTGGGAAGTATTCAAACAATCCCGACTACCAAACTACCTTCCCCGCCCGCTACGCAGTGGTTCAGATTGTTTACGGCAACAATCCCGTCAAGATACAGCGCTTCTTTATCCGTCAAGGCGAGGGAGACGACCGTATATTTGGCCCTACCAGAATCAGCCCCTACAATCTGGGTATTTCCTCCAACCGCAACTATTACGGCAACGGCGGTTTTGTAACCTATCCCACTCAGGCCGGCTACTTCTACCAGTGGGGTTATTCGACCACTTCAAGTGTGCCGACTCCCTATCATCCTACCTATCCGGTGACAGGCCTGCCTCAAGGCTGGACGCAAACAGGGTACAATTACGCCCTCGTAGACGCCTGCCCCCCTAACTACCACATTCCCACTCGAAACGAGATGGACGCCCTTTTTGAGCAAAACAGTCACTCTTTTTGGGGTTACTATGCAGACGGTTTCTTTGACCGCCGCCAGATACAGAACAGCGTTACTGCGAGTCATGAGAGTCCGGAAAGGGGAGTAAACAGCGCTGTTTCCAACTCGAATGATTATGTGGCCTACATCGGCAACCTATTCTTTAATCCTGCTACCAACTCAACGCTGTTCTTCCCTGCTTCGGGATACCGTAACGGTGCGCTTAGGAGGGCGGGTAATGATGGTATGTATGCATCGAGTACGAACACTTCCGGAATCACCTCTCAGAACGTATTTTTAAACTTCTGGCCTTCAACCCATCTGCAATCTGGCGCTAATATAGCCAATTACGATAAGGTGACAGGTTACAGCATCCGCTGCACGAGGTAGATGAGTAATAAAAAATAATGAAAAAAAACGTGTGAAATATGAAAAGTTGTTTAGATTGTTTGCTGACCCTGTCGCTCTTTTTCTTGGCAAATTCTTGCATGATAGAGCATGAACCTAATGGTCCTAACTCGGAGGGTGGTGAAAAAAGCGTCATGCTCAAAGTGTCTGTGCCCCACGCCGGTCTTCAAGGCCCCGGCACCCGCTCCATAGGCGAGACGGAGGAAAACGTGATTGAAACCCTCGACCTTCTTGCTTTTAAAGTGGACGGAAGTTCCGAAACTTACCAGTATTGGGCTTGGGCAAGCAAGGAAAACGGCCATGTGGAAGGGGCCCTTTATCAATCGTTCAGCGCCATGCTGCGCGAACAGCCCTATCAGCAGCGTTTTATAGTGGTTACCAACGCCCACTCCAAGCTGATGGAGCTTTTGGCGCAGGCAGATTGGCGCAACATAGACAAGGAAACCATGCTGAGTCGCTTAGAAATACAGTTAGGCAGCGGCAGCGGTTGGAATGCAACCGGCCCCGCCAACTTTGCCGCCATTCCCATGTGGGGGCAGAGCGAGCCCAAGCTCATCGAGGGCGCGACCACTACCCTTGGCACGATTCCTATGCTGCGCATGGTTGCCAAAATAAACGTACAGGTAGACGTGGATAAATATCCCGCACTTGTCTCGACCTTCAAACTCAAAAGCGTACATGTGTATAACATCAATACCTCCGGCCGCATAGTGCCCAAATCCGGTACAGATTATGTGGGGACGGATATGGTGGCGAAAAAACCTTCGCCGCCCGCCGGGGTTACTGCGGAGGTTGGCCCGCTGGTCTATACCGATTTTAGTTCCCCCGGTATTCCGGATATTGCCATGAAAGGGGCGATTTACCTTTTTGAAACGAAAGCCAAAAATGCAGGCAACATGCTGGAAGAAACTTGTATTGTGGTGGGAGGCATTTACGGCAGTAACAGCGCTCCAACTTATTATCGTCTCGACTTTTTGGACCAAAGCGGCACATATTTGGACATACTGCGCAACCATGCGTATATCTGCAACATCGAGGAGGTTAAAGGGCCGGGCTTCGCTACTGTAGACCAAGCTTACAGAACTAAGTCGTTCGATATGGTGGCCAACATCCGTTACTGGAATGAGGGCGTGTCCGACAATGTTGAAATTGAAGACCAATATATGCTGGACGTGAGTCGTAATCCCATTTTTCTCACAGAGAAGGCTCATGACCTGACCAGTACCGACAATATATTATACATTGGCACCGATTATCCGACCGGCTGGAGCGCCACCGTTTGCACCGATTTGGCGGGCAATCATCCCATGCCCAACGATGGGGCTTTTTGGCTGAGTATCAGCCTTACGGCCACATCCGGCCCCAGCGGAACATCGCCGGACGTAATGCAGCTCATAACTCCTTTCAATATTGGCTCTGCCGCCCGCACGGCCTATATCCATATCAAGACAGGAACCTTTACTTATGTGGTAACGGTAACTCAAGATAAACCCGCAATATTGCAGCCGCCTGTCATCACCGGCGTGAATCTAAGCCCATCGAGCAGTATTCTTGAAATTCCTCATACGCTTCAATTTACATGTGGTTTGATTTGGAGCGACGGTTCTGTGGACAACAATGTAGACCCCTCATATTTCAGCTGGTCTGTCTCCGGAGGAAAAAGCAATACAAGTATCTCAAACGGTCTTTTGACGCCCGACAACACGGAGGCGCACAATACTGACCTCAGCGTTACCGCAGTCTATAATGCAAACAATAACATCAAGGCCACCGCTGCCGTAACCTTGAAACACTCGGCAGACAAGGTTATTGACAATGCTTTGCCGGGCGAAACCGTTACTGTGGACGACATGGATTGGACAGTGGTCAAAAAGGAAACCTACCCACATGGGACCTTTGCATTGTTGATATTGAATGATGTGATAGGGCCGTGGCAGTATCACTATAACGACCAACTTGGAGGGTATCTGGAATACTACAACGCCTTTATTCGCGATAATGTTAACCACTGGTACAACAATGTTCTACAGGCCCCTACGCTGAAACAAATTGCGTGGACGGCAAATATCGGTATCGGAAGCGGGTCGCAGAGTTGGCCTACCTTTGGTTCGGCGCCTTCGGGAAATATTTACGCTTTCATTGCCAATCAGATAGACCTTTACTCTATTTCTGCCGATAAACGGAAAATCGGCAAGGAATACTGGACCTCCACGCCAACCACCTATAACAGCGTTCACGGTCACCAAATAACAGTTACCCCGGATGGTAACTTTACAAATACTAAGTTAGTTACACGATTAGAATATGTTCGCCCTGTGATATGGGTTAAAGTAAAATAGATAGGAATAAGATGGATATGGACAACAAAAACAACGATGCTACACATAAGCAAAAGGACAGTTATTCTTTGAACGAAGTTTCAGAGATAGTTGGAGTAAATACTTGGACTATACGGTATTGGATATACCGATTTGATGTCATACAACCCCTTAGGGACAAAAAAGGAGACCTCCGGTTTGTTTCTGAGGATATAGACAAAATCAAATTGATTTGTCGTTTGATAAAAATTAAAGGAATGAAACGGGCCGATATTCGGAAGCATTTGGCGGCGATTGACGCGGCTAAATAAAACCTCCGCTACGGCCGGCGCGCAGACCGGGACGTTCTTTACACATATGATGCTGTGGCCGGTACCGGCTACAAAGGTACCGGTTTTTTTGTTATTATTGTCGGTCAGTAATGAATATAAATTAATAAATAGAATATTATGTCAATCATGAAAAGAAGAGTTGCACTACTTGTGCTAACAATTTGCACTTTTACTGCTTTTGCGCAGGAAACTAAGAAAAATAGTGGTTATCACGGAATTGTTGAATTTGGAGGCGCTACATTTGTCGCTGAAAGAACCCCTTTCCTTGGTTCTGTCAATTTTATTAACGGCTATAAGTTTAACCCAAGCCTTTCTTTGGGAATTGGTATTGGAATGACATTTGACTTTAAGCATTTCGGCGAAAAAGGTTCATACATAATACCGTTATACGGGAATTTTCGCGCCAATTTGGGGTATGATAAATATCAAAAAGTCGTTCCCTATATTCAAACCGGCTTAGGTGTTGCTATTGCTTCGGGCGCACAATTATCTTTCCTGCGCCAATCTATTGGTATCGGCTTTAAAAATTCGCCTGTAAGCATTGGATTCAGCGGAGAGGTATTTAGATTTCCTACATATCCTATTATTCTCGGCCTAAATATTGGCTTCTCTTTTTAAAGAAATCAGAGAACCATGCAACATTTTGCAAGTTTTTTGCATCTACATAGAAATATAAAATCAAGTATCATGAGAAAAAGAAACAAAACACAAATGAAAATTGTCATTCTTTCCGTTCTGACAGTTTTTTCTCTTTCCGCATTTGCGCAAGGAGCAAAATGGGGTATTAAAGCAGGTGGCAATTTATCGAGTATGTCTGACATGGTGGAAAGATACCCAAAGGAGGATGATGGGTACCATATAACTCAAAAAGATGGAAGTGGACAATTTTTGGGTTTTCATATCGGCGTTTTTGCCAATTTAAAGATGGAAAATATGATTAGTTTTCAGCCCGAATTGCTTTATTCCGTACAGGGAGGTAAGCACAAACGTGATATAGGAATTCCCGGAAATATTTGGCAACACCTTGTATTTAACCTTGGCTATGTTCAACTTCCATTATTATTTGAAATTAGGCCAATTTCTAATTTTGGTATTTTAATAGGTCCTCAATTAGGCTTGAATGTATCAAGGAAAGTTAAAATTACTTTTTTTGATGATTATTGGGATAGGCATATTGCTTCTTACCCTAATTCCGATAAGAAAAAATCTGTTACTATATTAGGTTCTGACTTTGATGACGAGATTTTTAATGGAGGGCTTAAAAGATTTGATGCTGCTATGGTTTTCGGGTTACAATATACCATACAAAGAGCAATCATTGGTGCGCGTTATAACCTTGGGCTTATAAATGGCAATAATTTCCAGACCGGTTATGGAAGTGCTACAAAGGGTTGGAAATGCAATGTGATTCAAGTTGGTTTGGGGTACTCATTTTAAAGCACCAAAAGGACGCATACAAAAAACAGAACTTGCCTTGGCGGTAAATAATGAGCGCAACTTGCCGGCAGGTAACAAGGGCATTAACTTTGTTGAGTTTGCAACCGCAGCCCTAAAAGGGCAAGCTCGGCTGCGCAAGCAGAGGTATGACTCCGCCGGCTGTTCGGTATGCACCATACGATTGCCTTTTTTGAACTGTAAAGAAATCCTTGACAGTTCGTTTTGCTGTAATTTAGGTTTTTTTATTACCTTTGTGCGTGTATGTGGACGTTGTATGCAAGCCGAAATTGTCTGAAAAGTAGTACGCTGAAAATGACCCCAAATAACAGGCAAGACCTGCAAAGCCGTTAGAGCAGGAAAAAATATTTATAGCAAAATTCTATATGATAAAGTACAGTGTTTTAAGCAGAATAATGGATGCCGGAAACCATTTAAAAAAAGAGGTAAGAATGTGTAGAAGCAATATGTTCCTACTCCTGTTCCTAACATTTCTATTTTCAATAGTCAGCTATTCACCGGCGCAGGCTCAAAAAAAGATGTATGCATGGCCTCCAAAGTCACAAAAATTTATCCAATCTGATATTCTAACAGGAAAAAGCGTTAGCATTGAGATAAAAGATGCAAGAATTATTTCCCCTAACAGTAAAATTAAAGCTTCATTTGGACAAATATCAAGTGCACTAATTGGTACAATAACTCAAACATACGGGAAATCATTTATTGATAAGTCTTCAGATATAAAAATTGTAATAACGCTGGTTGATTATGATGCAACATTTTACACAGGTATGTGGCATGCTCAAACAAGATATATTGTAAGAATAGGGGAAGAAGAGGAAGTAATAGAACAAATAAGCAACCAGTTTAATGTTGGGGGAACATCGTCTGGTAAAAAAGCATTAGCTAATAGTTTTGGCGGTGCAAACATGAACTTATTTCGATTTTTAACTGAAAAATTGAAATAATTCATAAGTTTTCAGTTACGAAAAAAGGCTAGCCTACAACAAGCATATTCGCACAAGCGGGGGCGTAACAGCTCGACAGTTTGGTGGTAAAAAGAACTTTTGTATCTTTGCCTCCGGCGCACAGTCCCCCGCCTGCGCCAATATGCCGGGACGTTGGCCGCAAGCCGAGAAAACAAGATAAGAAAAGTTATGAAAACCTTGAATATTTGTATTCAGAAGGCAAGACCTGCGAAGCCGTTAGAGCAGGGAAAGTTTAATAAATAATGAAAAAAACGTTGTCATTTTTCTTTGTATTAGTTGCAGCCACTTGTTTTGGA
>WRBG01000060.1 GCA_009784635.1 Bacteroidales bacterium
ACGCCCATACTTACAGACCCAATCTTTTATTTATTTTTTCGCTCGAAATAAATCTCTATTTAATTTAAATCTATCTCTTATTCTTTACCTCTTATTCTCTCTCAATACGTCAAGGAACAAAATCCGTTTTCTCAAACGGGCTGCAAAGGTAGGGAGTTTTTTTAATTCTGCAAGTCTTTTTGAAAAAAATTCTAACTTTGGGCCATTAACATATACATCTAATGAAACAAGACCAACCTATTCAAGGACTTCCCGAAAACGCCTACCGCGAACTTAAGTCGGGAGAAACGTATCAGCCAATCATGTCACCCGGGAAAAAGTATCCCGAAGCCACCTTTTGGTCCGTCAGCATAGGCTTGCTTATGACCATTCTGTTTTCTGCCGCCGCCGCCTACCTTGGCTTAAAAGTGGGGCAGGTGTTTGAAGCCGCCATTCCCATTGCTATTCTTGCCGTGGGGCTTTCTACAGGACTTAAGCGCAAGAATGCACTGGGGGAGAATGTGATTATTCAATCTATCGGAGCGTGCTCGGGAGCCATTGTGGCGGGCACTATTTTTACCCTTCCGGCGCTTTATATCCTTCAGGCAAAATACCCAGAGATAAGCGTCGATTTTTTCAAAATTTTTATGAGCTCCCTATTGGGCGGCGTTTTGGGGATTCTCTTTTTGATTCCGTTCAGGAAATATTTTGTCTCTGAAATGCATGGTAAATTTCCTTTTCCCGAAGCCACTGCCACCACTCAAGTATTGGTGAGCGGAGAGACAGGGGGACAAGGGGCTAAATATCTTTTGATTAGTGGGCTGATTGGCGGTGCTTACGATTTTATTGTGGCCTCTTTTGGATGGTGGCAAGAGACGGTAACCACCAGAATCGTTCCGTTTGGAGAGGTCATTGCCGAAAAGGCAAAACTGTTGGTAAAGATAAATGTAGGCGCTGCCGTATTAGGCTTGGGCTATATTATTGGACTGCGGTACGCCTTTATCATTTGTTGTGGTTCGTTTTTGTCTTGGTTTGTTATTGTCCCGCTTTTGAATCTACTCTTTGGAGGGCAAGTGATTGATTTAATGAATACAGGTTTGATGACGACCATCGGCAGCATGAGTCCGGAGGTACTCTTTAGAGAGTATGCCCGCCACATTGGTATCGGGGGAATTGCCACTGCCGGAATCATTGGAATCATCAGGTCGTCTAAAATTATTCGCAGCGCCATAGGATTAGCCGCTAAAGAAATGAAGAGCGGAAAAGGGAGTTCTTCTCACGAAATCCGCACCCAAAGGGACATGTCCATGAAGGTTATTGTCTTTGGAATCTTAGCAGCTTTGATTGTCATTTTCCTCTTCTTCTTTTTTGGCATTTTGCAAAATATTACACACGCCGTTATTGCCCTTTTGGTGGTGGGAATCATTGCCTTTCTCTTTACTACCGTTGCCGCCAACGCCATTGCCATCGTAGGAACCAACCCGGTTAGCGGCATGACTTTAATGACCCTGATTATTACCTCTGTGATTATGGTTGCCACAGGTCTTTCCGGCACAGCGGGCATGGTGGCGGCGATGATTATTGGAGGGGTGGTTTGTACTGCGCTCTCGATGTCGGGCTGTTTTGTGACCGACCTAAAAATCGGCTACTGGTTAGGCTCTACTCCGGCGGTGCAACAACGTTGGAAGTTTTTGGGAACCATAGTTGCCGCCGCTACGGTGGGTTTGGTGATGATGGTATTGAACCAAACGTATGGATTTGTGGGTGAAGGGGCATTGGTAGCGCCTCAGGCAAACGCCATGGCAGCGGTGATTGAGCCTATGATGTCCGGAGGTGCCGCTCCTTGGCTCCTGTACGGCATTGGCGCCATCATTGCCACGGTACTCGCCCTTTTCAAAGTGCCCGCGCTCGCCTTTGCGCTGGGTATGTTTATTCCCTTGGAACTTAACCTTCCGTTATTGGTGGGCGGCGCTGTCAGTTGGTATGTAGGCTCTCGCAGCAAAGACAACGCCATCAATACCGCCCGTCGCGAAAAAGGCACCCTCATGGCATCCGGATTCATCGCCGGCGGCGCCCTGATGGGTGTGGTAAGCGCCATCATTAAGTTCACAGGCACCGACCTGACCAACACTGCATGGATGGCCAAGCCTTACGGCGAATGGTTGGCGATAGTCATGTACCTCTTGCTCATCCTCTACTTCTGCCGTGCTGCATTAAAAACTAAATCTCAATAATTTCACGTTTATGGAATCAATTTTAGATAAATTCTTGAGGTATATATCTTTTGACACCGCCTCAGACCCCGAATCCCAAACGCAGCCTAGCACGCAAAAACAGCTGGCGCTTTCCATGCAATTGGTTAATGAACTGCACGAAATGGGCGTATCCGACGCTCGGCTTGACGAGCACGGCTATGTCATGGCCTCTATCCCCTCCAATGTGGAAGGTCCGGTTCCTTCCATCGGTTTTATTGCCCATGTAGACACTGCTCCCGATGCTTCGGGCGCCGACATCCGTCCTCAGATTATTAAAAACTGGGATGGGAATCCGATTTTGTTACACAAAGAAAAGAACCTGATGCTTGACCCTTTGGATTTTCCCGAAATGACTCGGTACAAAGGCCAAACCATCATCACTACAGACGGCACCACCCTTTTAGGCGCAGACGACAAGGCGGGCATTGCGGCCATTATGTACGCCGTTCAATACTTGATGCAACATCCCGATTTCCCTCGTGGAGCCGTTAAAATCGGCTTTACCCCCGACGAAGAGATTGGGCGCGGAGTAGATAAATTTGACGTCAAAGCCTTTGGGGCCGACTACGCCTACACCTTAGATGGCAGTCAGATTGGAGAATTAGAGTATGAAAATTTTAACGCCGCATCGGCCAAAATCCATATTCAAGGACGCAACCTGCATCCGGGCTATGCCAAGAACAAGATGCTGAATGCAATTATCATCGGCATGGAGCTAAACGCCCTGCTCCCCGCCGTTGAGCGTCCGGAACATACCGAGCATTACGAAGGTTTTTACCACATAGTGCTTTTCAAAGGGACGGTAGAAGAAGCCACTGTGCAATATATTATCCGCGACCACGATACCGGCAAGTTTGAACAAAAAAAGGCTTTTCTGACCCAATGCGTGCAACATATCAACGAAAAATACGGAAACAACATCTTGACTTTAGAGCTTAAAGACCAGTATTACAACATGCGCAAACAAGTCGAGCCGCACTACCATATTGTAGAGAAAGCCATCCGGGCCATGGAAACAGCCTCCATAACGCCTATCGTAAAACCCATACGCGGAGGCACAGACGGCGCCAAGCTCTCCTTTATGGGACTGCCCTGCCCCAACATCTTTGCCGGCGGCCACAACTTCCACGGCAAGTTGGAGTACCTGCCGGTGGAAAGCATGGAAAAAGCGGCCGAAGTGATGCTGAATCTAATAGAACTTTATGCTGACAATGCAACCAAAGCATAACTCCTACCGCACCAACTCGTCGAAATCCACATCCAAGGGCTGTCTGCGGAAAAAATCGTATTGGGCGGTCTGTCTGATTCGGTAGTAGTACAGCCAATATTTGTACAAGGCGTCCACATAGTTTTGGCGGGAACGGTCGCGGTCCATTTGGGCGTTGTTCATATCGGTAATGGAAATTCTATCCATTAAAAAGCGTTGCTTAGCAACATCATATCGCCTTTGAGCCAAAGTGTCGGCCCTAAGCGCAATGCCAAACTGTTGGTGTTGCATGTTAAACTGACGCACGCTCAATACCACTTCCTGCTCAAAGTCAATCATAGCTTGGTCTACCCTTGCCTTGACCAACTCTTGGTCGGCTTGAGCCATCCTCACCAACCCTTTGCCCCGTCCCCAATCCAAGATGGGAACCGACAAACCAATGCGCACCGTCTGCATATCGCGGGGATTTCTGTAGGCTTCGGTTAGGTTGTCGGCTACTTGGTTGAGGCCAAAGCTCAAGTTGAGGTTGGCCGAAAATCCCCGATTGGCCCGCTGTTCCGCTACATTTCTTGCCGCTTGAATGAGTTGCAGTTGCTGGTTCAACAAGGCAGGATTATTCTCTTTGGCCAAAAACAACACCTCGTCAACCGAAAGCCACAGTTCGGGCAGATGTTCGGGGAGGATGGTCCTTACGGCCGTCCGCTCGTTAAAGCCTAAAAAGGAACGAAATCTGTTTTGCTGGTTCTCAAAACCCAACAAGGCTTCATTTAGGGCCGAACAAGCGTTGCTGTAATTAAGTTCCGATTGGAGCAGGTCGCTCTCGTCAATAGTGCCCATTTGGTAACGCCCGTAGGCAATTTTGGCCAAGGTATCGTTGTTGGCTTGGTTAAATTCGGCAATAGCGACCGCCTGTTGGGCCGATGCCAAGCTAAAGAAATAGGAAATCACATTTTGGGATAAATCCTCCATCTGCTTGATGTAATTTTTCTTGGCCTCTTGATAATAGAGCGGCTCTATCTGTTTGTCCCATTTTCTTTGGTTGACCCCAAAAAGAGATTGGTGGAGCGAAAAGTTTAAAGGCGTAGACATGTATTCCGCCGCAATCCTGTTGCCCAAGTTGTCGCGAAACCGGTCAATGCGGGATAAAGAGGTTCCTAATGAGACCACGCCTCCGGTAGGCAGGTTTTGGCGCATGTAAAATCCGCCCGAAATTTGGCCCGAAAAGTCGGAAGAAAAGTCGTGGCGGGCCTCGCCCGTTTCGGGGTCGATGGAGGTGACAGAGATAATCTGACGAGAGAAATTGGGGAGGCTGGCGTCAAAGCTCAGCGAGGGCAGAAAAGAGGCGCGATAAGCTTGATTCCGCCAATATTGCACCATAAAGGCATTGCGCGCCCGAATGGCTTCGGGAGACTGTTTGCGCGCCAATTCAAGGGCTTCTTCTAAAGTAACGGTATACGCCCTATCGTTCTGAGCCTGCAATCCGCTTAGCGACAACAGCAAGGCCACCGTCCAAAAATATCTATATATTCTATTCATATCTAAGTGATTCTATGGGGTCGCGCAAAGATGCCCTCTTGGCCGGAGCGTAGCCAAATACCACCCCCACGCCTACCGACACCATAAAGGACAATACAATGGACCAAAAAGATACTAAGGTTTGGATTTCAAATATACGCTCGATGAAAAACGAGAGGGCTACCCCCAAAAAGACCCCTATCAATCCTCCCGTAACGCTAATCAATATGGCTTCTGCCAAAAACTGAGCCACCACGTCAATCTTTTTGGCGCCAATGGCCAAGCGAATCCCTATCTCTTTGGTGCGCTCCATTACGGAGGCAAACATAATATTCATGATTCCAATACCCCCTACCAACAAGGAAATACCGGCAATAGCGCCCAAAACAATGTTAAAGATGTCGTTGGAGCGTTGCTGCTGCTTGAGCAACAGTTCGGGCACCGTTACTTCTACGTCCGCGACCCCTTGATGGCGACGCAACATCATTCGAGACAGGACATTTTGGGTAGCCGGCAACTGCGCGCTTTCGCGTACTTGAACAATAATCCGACTTAATTCATGGGAGGGGGCCTCGCTCCGGCTGCTGCCCAATACCACCATGCCGCCAACGCCGCCAAAGCGGAAGACCGAGCCGCCGGAACGGGCTTTATACCTAAGGGTAAAACTATTAATCGGGATAAAGATTTGGTCGTTATAATCCGACTTGGTTCCCACCCGTTGCAAAACGCCAATTACTTTGAGCCACACATCGTTAAACTTAATATAACTTCCCACAGCCGGAACTTTGTTGAAAAATTTAGCCCTAACATTGTGCCCAATCACGCATACCGCCATCTTCTCCCTTTGGTGGACGTCCGTAAAGAAAGTGCCCGAAGCCAAACTGAGGTTAAAAATGCGGAAATAGTCGTTATCCACCCCCACCATCTTTCCCGGTCTGCCGGCCCCCAATGCGCTCAAGGTGCCGGAGGTAATCGCTTCGGACGATACATACAACACATCGGGCAACACTTCGCGAATCGCCAGCGCATCCTTTTGGCTAAGTCCGGGAGAAAATCTTTTCAAACTTCGGTCGCCCTGTTCCCCATCCCTTCCGTCCTCTTCTTCTTTGAGTTTTTCGGGGTCTAAAGGAGCAATGACAATGTTGTTTACGCCTACCAACTTGATTTGGTCCATAATTTCCTGCTTGGCGCCACGACCTATCGCCATCATGCTAATCACCGCCGCCACCCCAAAAATAATGCCCAAGGTGGTGAGGAAAGATTTGAGCTTATTGCTGGTAAGCGACTCAAACGCTATCTCTATATCGTGCAGGTAGTGCCGAATAAAGGGCCATTGCATGTTCATGGGCTATCGCTTCTTGGGTTCGGAAAGATATATCTTGTCGCCCTCTCCCAATCCCTTCTCTACCACGCAAAAATTGTCGTTGGACAGGCCAAGTTCCACCACCTGCCGGCTTCCGTTGGCGCGATAGACCCAATACTCTTTATCGTCTCCATACACCGCCTCTAAAGGAACGAACAGCCTGTCGGGTTCCGATGCGGTAACAATCGTATTGGAGGTGGTCATGGAGGGTTTGAGCAACTGGTCCTCAGTTTCTTCAAGTTTAATCACTACTTCAAACATCTTGGCGCCCGAACCGTAATTATTGGCGCCCACGTTAGATACCTCGATTACCCTTCCCGCATAAACCTTATCGGGCAGGGCATCAATGCCGATGCGCACCGTATTTCCCACCTTTACCTTGTTGATGTCAATCTCGTTCACCTGCGTGGTGGACAAAAGAACCGAGAGGTCGGGCAATGTAGCCACAGTCAAGTCGTTGGTATTGACGGTAGAGCCTACCCGAAGTTTTTCGCCAAACCAGTTGCGGTGGTAAATCACCATACCCGCCGCCGGCGCTTGAATGACAAAATTTTCGAGCACCTCCAACATCTCATTGTATTGCCGTTCTTTACGACTCAATTCCAACAGACCGTCCTGCACGTTGGCTTGGGCCTGTTCCACCTTGAGTTGGTAATTCTTTTGCTCCTGCTCCCAATCCCGCAGGGCCTTGTCCAAGGCATTTTTTACTTGACGTTGTGTGGCGGGTGGCTCATATACCGATTGTTCTACCGCTATCTTTTTCTCCTCCAAATCAAACTGCATATTTAACAGTACATTTCGCGCCCCCCTCAAACTAAGGGCCGTATCCAAGAGAATCCGTTCCTGCTTGGCCCGAAGTCCTTCTAATTCATCTTCAAGGTCTTTGAGGATATTATCGGCAGATGAACGGTCCAAGGTGGCCACATAATCGCCCTCTTTCACCATGGTCCCTTCGGGAACCAAATCTTGAATTTTGATGTCGCCAAACCGGACATTCCGCGCCCGAATGCCTTGAGGCGCCTCTATTTTTGTTCTGTTTTGCGACGACAACTCTCCGGTTGTCACCACCGTAACCTCAAAGAGTCCTTTTTGTACCGTGGTAAACTGAGCTTCTTCGCCCAAATCTTTGCGCCATTGGCGCCCAATGAGGACCAACGCAACCGCAGCTATGGCGATAATACTGATGGTAAGTCGTTTCTTTTTCATAATGAGGCATAAGGTTTGAGAGGCCAAATGATTGCTTCGGGTATCGAATACCGCGTGTTGGCTAAAATTGCATTTTGTTCATTATTACGAGTCAAGGTTTTCTTCTCCGTAATGTTGTTCGTCTAAGCTTAATTGGGTTCCGACGACAATGCAGCGGCTTCAATGTACCATTTGACTTTCATACAACAACTTTTCTTTTCATTTGGTCATGCGGGATGAGTTCCATTTTTCCGTCATAGAAATCTTGTGTGCGTTGCATAACGCTTGCCCGCAATTCTTCCGTCGTGTATGTACACGGCTCCGGGCTATACAGTCGTTCAATTTCTGTCACCCTTCTTGAATCCGTGTCGTTCATAATGGCACGGATAACATTGTATTTTTTCTTTTCTAATACTGTCATGTCAAAAATGATTAAAACGCAAAAATAGTAAAAATTTCAAAGCAAAATGAAAAACGTTAAGAAACTATATTAAGAAATGATGTGCGTCTACACCATTTTCCAATATCCTCCTTTGTCGCCTCCTATACGCTCTATGATACCCTCTGTTTTAAGTCTTTGTATATGTCGTTGAATGGCAGAAGGATTTATTCCTAATTTATCGGAAAGTTCTCTCCTTGTGATTTTTGGATTTTCTTTTATTAATTCCAATACTTCTGACCACTTTTTCTGACCACTTTTTCTGACCACTTTTTCGTCGTCTTTGGCTTCAATAAATTCAGAAATTTCGCCTTTGGCAAGTTTAATGAGTACCGTAAGTTTGTTTTCTAAAATGGCAGAAATGTAATCTACAAGAGGTTGCGCTTGTTGCAGTGTGGCATGAGCGCCGTCAGAAGCAATTTTCCCTGTGAGTAAATCGCATTGACGCAGGATTTTAAGATAATTACTTCGGTCATCGCTACGAACTACGAGCATTGGGTAATTGTGTCGCAAAAAAATGTAATTTACAAGTAAACGGGCAATCCGTCCGTTGCCGTCCTCAAAAGGGTGAATACGAATATAGCGATAATGAAACAAGGCAGCAAGTTCTTCCACTTTCAATTTTCCTCGCTGTTCTTGGTTGCGATACCATTCAACCAAATCGCTCATAAGTGCGGGCGTTTCTTCCGGCGAGGCATAATCAAACATTTCGCCTGTGGGTGTAATGACAGAATTAGGGCGGGTTTTGTAAACGCCCACATTTATTTTGTAACGATAATCGCCGTCTCGGCTTGTTTTGTAGAAGTCCCGAACCAAAATAGTTTGGTTTAACTCGCGGATAAAATGTTCCGATAACATTCTATTTCTGTCTTTTGCCTCTACTTTCAACAACTCCAAACCAACATTGTGGGCTTTCATTTCCTCATAATCTTGAATGCTTGCATTGCCGATAGTGTCCCCAAAAAGCAACAACAATTTAGTTTGTCCATAAGTAAGCGTATTGCCTTCCAAATGGTTGGAATTGTAGTTAAAATCAATCATAAATTGCTGATTTATATATCGTTCCAATTTTTCATTTAGAGGTTGCAACGTCTGCCATTCTTTGTATAATTGTTGTATTTTATTCATTTCAAACCGCAAAGTTACACTTTTATTTTCTTGTCCAACGCACCGCATATCCCAAAATCAACGGGGAAGCTGGGGCCAAAGAACGAAAAAGGAGGCTTGACGGCCTCTCTTTTCACTTCAATGTCTTTATTCTTTAACTCTCTCAAAAATTAAACCACCAAGGCCCAGCATACTAATAGACATTGATTCATCGTGAACAACAAAATCATAAGTATGTTTATTATCTATTTTAAGATAGAGCCAGTGAGCAGTTTCCTGTTCCGGTATGGAGTATGTGTATGTCCCTTCCTTTATGTTAAAAAAACTTTCTTCAAATCCTGTACTCCAGTTTGGATGATTCATTTTACCTTTGACTATTAAAACACTGTCTGCTTTAAACTCAAAAGTTACGCTGTGGTTTGAATAATCAAGCGGGGGAGGTTCTTCGCCGGGATTCCCTATGATTGGGCCTGAAAGAGCGGCTTTCGTTAGCTTCCATATTCCAACCCAAAGTTCTTGATTAATTGTTGTTTCCTCGTCTTCATTCGGCTTTTCTACAGGGGCGACATCCTTGTTGCACGAACACAAAAGAACAACTGAGGCAAGTAGTAAAAAAATGGTTTTCATAGCGTAAAATGTTTCTTGCGCAAAGGTAACTATAATTATCTAATATTAGTCAAAATTATCGTGTCGCCGGTAAAATAATTTTTGAAGTTACACTTTTATTTTCTTGTCAAACGCAGTTAAACCGTTTGTTAGGCGGTCGCCCGATAGGAGCCAATCAATAGCATTAATCTGTTTCACACCGTTGTGGCTGCCTGTTTCGTAATCCATTGTAATAAGTATCCGTTCGTTAAAGTCGGGAATTTTTGCAAACGGAGCAAGTTCGCGTTCGAGCGTCTTTTGCTCTTTTACCGTGTATGCCACTTGAATATA
>WRBG01000061.1 GCA_009784635.1 Bacteroidales bacterium
ACAATCCCTTAAAAGAATCCTTGGCCACCCTCGATATTTTTTGGGGCAGTTACGAAATCATGGGGGTGGCCTTGGTGGACATGTACACTTGGAAATGGCTGTACGACCATCCGCAAGCCACTGCCGGCGAGTTAAAGAACGCCGTAATTGACATTGCCAAATCGGTATGGAACCAATATTACGCGCCAGTATTGGGCGCTCCCGACTCCCCGCTTTTGGCCATCTACTCCCACATGATTGACTATCCGCTCTATTTGGCCAATTATCCCCTTGGGCGTATCATTCAATTCCAAGTAGAAGAACACCTGCGCACCCGCAGCCTGCCCCAAGAAGTTGACCGTTGTTATGCCTTGGGAAGCTTAGTGCCGCAAATTTGGATGCAGCAGGCTGTGGGCAGCAACATATCTACCGCGCCCCTGCTGACGGCTGTGCGTATAGCGGCACAGGCGATGCGAGAGGATTAGGTTCTCTTAACACACTCCCAGTACAATAGAAGCGTCAATGTCCAACTCCCGACACATTTTGCGGGCAATGGGCAGGGTAGGCTCCGATTTTCCGGTCATGTATTCGCTGATTCTGGATACGCTCACTCCAAGCATATTGGAGATGTCTTTTCGGGTGATGTTCCTTTCATACATACGAAGTTTCAATACCTCGTTTAAACTTGGAGCCTCAATGGGATAGCGCTCATCTTCGTACTCATTGATCAGGTCGACCAACAAGGAAAATTCAACTCCCTCTTTGCTGTTTACAGGGGTATCATTGTTTACCACTTTCATCAACTCCTCAATCCGCTCCATGATAGCCTTGTGTTGTTCTTCATTTTGAATCTGTGCCATAATGCTATAATTGTGAAACGTCTTTTTGTTTGCTGTAATCGGCATGTGTACCGATATATTTGATATAAACGACTTTAAAATTGAATAAAATACATGCTACAAGGCGATAATCATTTCCTTTAATGTTGAAAACGAAACGATCATTACCAACGGCGTCAACACTGTTAAATGTCTCTTTTATCTCTGCAAAGCATGACCAATTAGCCGCTTTTGTTTTTACAAACCACTCCTTCAGCGCTATTTCAGCGTCTGTGTGTTTCTTGTAAAAGAGTACGATTGTCGATCTGGAAAATATTCTCATTAATAAAATTATTTGCACAAAGGTAATAATTTTTATTTTTCAAACAAATTTTTTGAAATATAAAATAATAATCCCAGCCAACTCAAAGCAAATTGACTGGGATTAATCTTAAATTGAGGCTATTGAATTAGAGACTACTGCCTACTTAATCACAAATGCCTTCTCCGGCAGTATGCCGGCGCGGGTGGTGGATACAGACGCGGTGGCTTGAATCTCGTGGTTGCCGTACACCCTAACGGTGATGGTTACGCTGTTGACGCTCTCTCCTTGTGCATATCCGGCGCTACGGGTGGTTTCGCGGGGGTTGGCAGGCGTTCCGGCGCGTTGCTGCCTCGGTGGGGGGGCGTTGGGGTCCGGCAGGATTCTTGCTTGCGGATGAGCGCCTTCCACAGCGGTACGCGGCAATGAAATTTTCACTTGGTCGGGACGGACAATCTTCACAAGGTCGGCTTGACGCAGGGCGGTAGGAAGTTTGCCTACGTTGCGGTAGGATACCTTGATTTGATAATCGGTGGAATCCTGTCTGTAGGTTCTGGCTTTTCTGACCTCAATATCTCCCCATTGCAGTTCGGGCAGGTGTTTGACCATTTCTATATTGAATAACGCTTGATTCTTCACCCACCTTTCCATTTGGTCGGCAGGGGGATTCTGTAAAAAGAATTTGGGATTCCATCCACCTATTTCCACATACCCCAAATCGGGATGATTGGGATAGGGTTTCCAATTGGTGAACAAGGTTCCGCCATATTCTTCATCATTCATAATCAATCGGTCGAGGTCGTCAATAACGCCGTCGTTGTTGTAATCCTTGGTGGCCCTGCCCGAATTCCAAATTTCGTCTCCATACCAAATGGCTCCGTAGTACCAGTATCCAAAATCGGGCCCGTGCCCAAAGAGGGGATTGCCTCCTCCATAGTCTTGATACACGTCTCCGGCCCGCTCGTATCCGGTAATGCCCTTTCCTATATTGTCAAACAAGGTATACCATTTGTTGTCTTCCGGAAACATGGCGGATGCGGGGGCGGTGCTGGGTGCGCGGAGGTGCATGGGAACGGCGGTATCCATGGAGTTAACCACATAGATATTGGGATTCGACAGCAAGAAAAGCACCACCGACCTCGTCTCCGTTTCGCTCAAAGGAAATTCGCCTGCTCCGCCCTGTACCCAGCCTCGGCCTGTAAATTCCTGCATGGGCCTCCAGTTTTCGGCATAATTGCGGTGCAGGTCTAAACCTCCGATTCCGTCTTCGTTGATGAGTCCGTCTCCATCGTTATCAATGCCTTCTGAATTCATGCTGTAGTTGCCTTTTCCGGGTTCTACCCTTAGCATCAGCCGTCCCGAAGGGTCTCTGGGGTCAATAATGAAGTTCCCGTTGATGGTGTCTTTCCAGCGCATCTGCAAGATATATCCGTCTCCATCCAAATCTTCGGGGCCATCTTCGTCCAATAAGCCATCTCCATCGTTGTCGTGGGGGCGAACGGTACTTCTGTTGCTCTGCGCGGTGTACAGATAGAGGTTGTGTCCGTCCGGATTATTGATGGGTCTCAAGTGGATGGCGTTCTTATCAAGGATTTTTGTAACCTCCGGGTCCTTGCCGTACTGCTCTATCAGATATTGCATCAGCCACAGCACGGATTCGGTGCTGCTAATCTCCCCGCTGTGGCGACCTCCTTCAAAATAGGCGGCCGGCTTATCGGTTGCTTTTCCGGCCGATTTATTGGTGAGGGTCATTTGATAAATGGGCCGTCCTTCGTAACTTTTGGCAACCTCGTAAAATTCCACAAGGTTGGGATATTGTTCCGCCCATTTTTTCATCCAAAAATACACCACATTTGCCGCGTGGTATTTATCAAAGGTGAGGGTAGAGGAGGGGATGTATTCCACTTGAGGATATTGCACTTTTGGGAAAAAACTGACCCCGTGACGGAATCCGGACACGGTGTAAAACTTGAATCCGGGATTGTCTTCGGGCCATGTCTGGGCTTGAAGCCCAACACAGGCAAGGCCAAACAGGCAGCATAATGTGAATAGTTGTTTCATGTTTTTATGTTTTTTTTAAATTTCTTTCAGTAAATATTTCCGACTTCCCAGTCCAATTTTTTGGGCATGGTCCAAGCCCGCTTCCCAATCTACTTTAGGGAAGATATGGCGGAATTTATCTTCTCCGGTACAGGGATGGCCTCCATCTTCGTTAAGCAGGCAACCGGTTTGGGCAGAAGCCTTAGTTACCAAGTCGGCGCAGGCTTGGTCTAAGGCCACCGGGTCCCAAGAGGCCGCCATGCCGATGTTGGGCACAATAGCCACATCGTTGTTTGACCAGCAGTCGCACATGGGCGATACGTCCATGATAAAACTGATGTGAAAATGGGGCTTCCCCTCTACAATCGCCTTGGTGTATTCGGCGATTTTGGCGCAGAGCAGTTCGGAAGAACTGTCCCAAACTACCTGTGCGGCATCGAATTGGCACACGGCAATACATTGGCCGCAACCCACGCATTTGGCCTTGTCTATCACCGCAATCTGCTCATGGTCTAAGGAAATGGCTTGATGGCGGCAATATTTGACGCACATCTTGCAGCCGCTACAGTTTTTTCGGTAGATACGCGGCGCCGAAGTGGAGTGGAGTTCCAATTTTCCGCCCACCGATGCGGCGCCCATACCCAAGTTTTTTAGCGCTCCGCCGAATCCCGTCTGTTCATGACCCTTAAAATGACTCATGCTGATGATGATATCGGCATTGGCCACGGCGCTGCCGATTTTGGCGATTTGGCAATGTGTGGGGACACTGGATACCACCGGCATGGCGATTTCGTCCGTACCCTTGATTCCGTCCGCAATGATTACGGGCGCCGGCACCCCTATGGGATTAAAACCGTTCTCAAAGGCGGACTGAATATGGTCCACCGCATTGGAGCGACCTCCGCTGTAGAGGGTATTGGCGTCAGTCAAAAAGACCTTAGCCTCCTTTTCCTGTAAAAACCGGACAAAAGTCTGCACATAGTTGTGGCGGATGTAGGCCAAGTTCCCCGGCTCCCCAAAATGGAGCTTAACGGCGGTAAATTTGTGCGCAAAATCAATTTGCTCTATGCCGGCAGCTTTAATTAGGCGGAGCATCTTTTGTTGCAGGTTGTTGCCGGGCTTGGTGCGGAGGTTGGTGAAATAAACGGTGGACATATTTGGTTTATGGTTTATGGGTTTTTGCATAATCGTCTGCTAACATCTTTGCCTGTGCTATCGAGGTATCCTCAATATCAAACTTCATTTTCACGCGCTTTTCAATATCTTCCGCGCTCGGCAAGGTATCTACCAATTCTGCGGGGACAAAATCCGAATTAACTTTTGAAAGTAAGGTCAGATTATTACGCCACGGCAAAAGTGCAACGCCCTGTTGCACTTTTTGAAAATCGGGATAAATTTCGGCAAATTTACGCATATATTTCAAATTGCGAATAGAAAATCCTTGAATATCAGGAAACTCAGATAAAATATCCCGTGAAAGATTTTCAACAAATTTTGCTCCATATTTCGTATTGGCAATAATAATGTTGCCAATATTCCAATAGAGTAAAATCTGCTCACAATTGGCGCCTAATACAGCTTTATATTGTGCTGTCTTAATACGGATTTTTATTTCGTTTAATACATCAAAATATTTTTTATTATTGATTAGCATAATATTAACACTTTATTTCCGATTTATCGTTTTCTCTTGCTTATCCCTTTTTATAGACAGCTCAAGTTTAGTACCCGGTCTGATAATCGAGGTCAATAAGGGTCATCGGTTCGGCCATCCATTTGGGCATGGGAGTGTCTTTGAGATAGTGATCAAAGAACTGCATCATCCTCTTTTGGAAGTCGATTTTATTCTTCATCTTTTGGGGCCAATGCACCTCTCCCGTATAGTTAAGCAGCCATACAGGCTTTCTGAGCCTCTTGAGCGCCACAAAGTATTCGATGCCCTGCTCCCAAGGAACGGCCTCGTCTTTATCATTGTGCATAATAAGGATAGGAGTCGTCACCTTGTCCATGAAGAAAATGGGGGAGTTTTCTACATACCTCAAGGGCGATTCCCAAGGCGTTGGCCCTATGCGGCTCTGACCGCGTTCATATTGGAACGACCGGTTAAGGCCGGTGCCCCATCTGATTCCGCCGTATGCGCTAAACATGTTGACCACAGGGGCGCCCGATTCGATGGCGGCAAAAAGATTGGTTCTGGTGGCCAAATAGGCGACTTGATACCCGCCCCAACTGTGTCCCTGCGCTCCAATCCGTTTGTAATCTACAAACCCCATTCCCAGTACGGTAGAGATGCCCGGCATAATGGCGTTATAAGCGCTTTCGCCCGGATAGCCCTCTTTATACGCAATGTCGGGGTTGAATACGATATAGCCGTTGCTGGTATACATGTGGTAGTCAATGGTGGAGCGGTGGGCTTCGGGAATCCTGTGCCCATAGAGCGTAGAGGAGTTCCGCTCGTAGAAGCTCACAATCATCGGATATTTCTTTGCCGGATTAAAATCCTCCGGTTTGTAGAGGACGCCTTGGAGCAATATCCCATCTAAAGAAACCCAACTGATTAACTCGTTGGTTCCCCAGTTAAACAAATGCTGCTGCGGGTTGGCGTCCGTGATTTGCACGATTTTGTCGAATTTTAAATCGGAAAAATAGATATTGGGAAACGCTACAAAAGTCTCTTTGGTAAACATGACCGCATTGGCGCGTTCGGCTTTGGTAAAGCCGCCTAACATAAAGTTGCCGCCATACCTCTCTGCCGGATTGGCCGGACGCTCAAAAGAGGCCATAGTATAGAATCCATGTCCTTTGGTGTTGTGATTGAACACACTAAGCAGTTTTTCGCCCCTTGGGTCAATATACTCTTGGTCGGCGGATGTTGTAGATACATAGCGATAGGTCAGCCCTTTTTCCCTGCCGTTTTGCGTGAGCCTCACGGGCGCTTCCCTCCCCTTGGGGTCAATCCGCCAAATATCGTATTTGTCGTAAATGAGTAGGTGTTGGTCGTCTTTGGTCCATCCAACCAAGGAGTAAGACGAAGGATGTTCGGGCCTGTCATCGTCTTCATTATATGCCTTGATGGTCTTGGGGTCGGTGATTTTTACGATGTTGGCGGCAGGAAGGGAGCAGGCATACCACGAGCTGTCGGGGGTATGGTACCAGTAGGCATAGTTTGATGCCGGAGATATCCTCACTTGGCCCGAAACCCCTTTAGTCAATAAGTCCATCCGTCCCAGAGTCGTATTTATCAGATAAATGTCGCTCCTTCCTCGTCCTTCCCACATGCTTTCGAGTTGATAATCCACATCGGACAGGGCCAACACATATTCGGAGTTGCCTTTCTGTATCAGCTGGGTGCCGGTGATAAGCTCCGATGTTAGTTGGGTTTGTTTGGAACTTCCTATGTTATACACGGCAAGATAATTGGCGTCAAGGTCCCTCCGCTTGTTGACGACCTGCTGGGTGAACTGTACTTTTTCTTCCCAGTGCCAGATATGTACTTCGGGAAAATCGTCTTTGGATAGTCCATGGTCTTTCACACGGTCCGGAGGTTTGATGCCAAAATAAATGTTAGAGCCATCCGGAGAAAAATGGGGGTCGCGCTTGTCAGATACATTGGAAGTCAATTCTTTGATGTCGCTTCCACTCCAAAGGTACAGTTTTTCATCCGAAACCACAGTAAGCTTGTCGCCCGATTCGCTGATGGCGATACGGTCAATTTTTGCCTCGTTATTCCAAATGGCCACAGGCGCAGAAGCCCCTGCGCGGTAAAGCATGGCTTTGTTATTGGCCGAAAACGCCAAGGCGTTGGCATTCTCCGCAAACTTTACAATGGCCGCTTTTCCCAACTCCATCCGGTTGGAGCCGTCCAATTTTTCGATGCTGAGGATGGAGTCGTTTTTCTGAATCACCAAGGCATCGTTCCAATCCTTGGGGAGATAAAAATTCCTCACTTCGCTCTCTGCGCGTACACTCCTGTTTTTGAGCGAATAAATATGGAGCGCAGCCCTCCTGCCTTCTCCCTTTCTGTACAAAAGGTATTGGGAATCTTTGGTAAACTGGATGGCCGAAGAAGAATCTGCCGAAAAGATTTCATTCCCTTTGTTATCATACAGTTTCACCGTGGTACTTCCCACCCACGGCTCCAATTTTACGGCAATAAAAGAGCCGTCCGGAGCGATTTGCCGTTCCGTAATCCTGTTCCATTTGACAATGTCGTCCACCGTCAATGCCTTTTTTTCGTTGTTGCTCCCCCATGCTGCGTGCGTCACGCACAGGAAGAAAAGTGATACCAAAATAGTTTTTTTCATAGTATTGGATAGTAGTTAGTTAAAAATCTTCAAGAAATATGCATCGTAGCGCTTATTTCAGTTTGCACTTAAAAATCACCAAAATATCTGTGTCGACGTCTAATGTACTTAGCGCGGGAAAGCGCTCCGTGATTGGGGCGTCTATGACCATTTCGGGGTCTGCCGCAAAATAGATATGCGAATCGTCCATGTATTTTAAGGAGAAATCATTCATGAAATCGTCATCGTCCATATAGAACCAGTTCCATGTAGATGTGGCTTTCTCTGACAGACCGTATATGTAGCGCGCCCACAGCGACTCCATATTGGCCACTCCGGCCTGTAGAACGGCATACTTTTGGTTTTCAAAGAAGCGGTTTTTGGCCGCAAATGTTTTAGGCATGAGAAAGTCAAAGGCTTCAAACATGTCGCCAAAACGGTAATAGTCAGCGGGAATGTTGTATATTCCAAAATCAAACGTATAGGCAACCGTTATTTTGCCGTCTGTGAGTCGGTAGACTTCGCCGCCGTAATAGGGGCACAGGTAAAGCGTATTGCCAAATGCGCTAAACGGAGCAAAGTCGTTATTTACCACCATGTAAGAAGTGATGCCGGAACCAACGGATTGATTTTGCCTATTGGTGATATATAACTGATAGGGCAGGCCGCTCCCCGTGCCGTAGTAATGATAGTTAAAGCCGTTGGCTCTGTTGAAATTTCCCGATTTATGGGAGTATTCCGTGCTTCCCAAAAAGTAACCCTGCGGAGTATATGTGTACAAGGTTCCCTGTTGGGACGAATAAACAGAAACATCGCCGTTATCCTCAATAATCATATCGTCAATGTATTGATATTCCGCCGGTCCCCTACCTGTTCCGCCCACGCTGTTCAAGTATTTTCCGGTTGCGTCAAATAAGTGGATTTTACCTAATTGTGTATCTTCTACATAATAGATATCATTCTTTACCGCAATATTGCTCCACGAGCCAAAGAAAGGCGCTCCCTCTCCATGTAGGGTAATGATTTCGACAGTATCAAAAATAGGAGAAGACAACAGCTCCGCTCCCGAAGAATCGGTGTATTGCACCACAATAACTTCCTTGTCTTTAGCGCAGGACAGGAGGAACAGGCATAAAAGGATGGATAAATGTTTCATCATTGAAGTATCTGATTGTTAATAATATTCTCTTCTTCTTCTTCTTCCGCCTCCTCCTGCCTCATCCTTGCGGCGCGGGCAACAGAACGCTCTACATTCCTAAATGCGGCGGTCGGGTCAAAGGCTTTGATGGCTTCCAACAGGCTGATGCGGGTTTCGTCAATAAGCTCTACATAGCTGGGAATATTTGCATTACGGTATTTTGTGCGCGTCAATCGGTAATGGGGGTTATCTAAATTCCCCGTTACGTTAATGCCTAATCTAAAGGGGAGGGGGGAACGCAATACAGAGATATGGTAGTCAAAAGTCATGTCGAACTTGTGGACTCCGCTTACGGCTGCTCGGTAGCGGTCCATCTCTACGATAAAGGGAAAGACTTCCACTTGGTTGTCGCGGATTAAAAAGTCTACGGAAATATGCTCGATGAGGTTTCTGTTCCTGTTTCTGAATTGCAGCATCTTTGAGATTTCGGTAAAGGTTTCCCCGTCCAAAAGCACCATGTTCTCTCCTTGAATACGGCAGGCGGCTTTAAGGGTGGGTAATAAAATGTTCATCTCGGTATCCATAGCGGTGGTGGCAGATATTTGACAATCCACCACCCCTTCAAAAGAGCGGAGCATGGGGGCCAAGGTGTCAATGGAGGGAAGCAGGGCGATGAGTCGTTCTACCTGTACCTTCTTCATGTCCAAATCAAAACCTGCGGTGATGTTGTTGCGGCTGTGGGTGGCGTAAAGGGCCGACAGTCTAAAATCGCCAAAAGAAGAAGACGCTTCCAAGTCGTTGATTTGCAGGCTGCGATTTCGGCTGGTAAGGGCGCCGGAAAGTCCGGTTAGGTATTCGTCTTCGTAGCGGGTATGGTCGGAGAACAGTTTGAGGTCGAGCCTTAGGTTGGCGGGAATGATGATAAAACTGCTGACATCTTCCAAGTCCGTAATTACCGTGCCGCTGTCGGCGTATTGGGCTCCGGCGTTGGCTGCGCGCATCAGTTCGTTTATGTCTAAGGTGTCGGCGCGGATAAAGCCATAGACCTCCAAGCTGCCTCGTCCCAACAATACTTGGCGGAGGTTAGAAATTCTTCCCGTACACTCTATCTGCGAATGACCGGCGGTGATTTGGGTTTGCATCAATTGAATTTCTTCTGTGCTGATTTCCAAATCGGTGTATCCCAAACTTATGGGCAGGGGAAAATAGGGAGTAGACAGGGCGCCTCCTTGGGTTTGTATGCTGCCTTGGAGTTGCCATTGTCTGAGTAGGCGTTTGGATTCTTCGTCTACCTCAAAGTCAAGGTTTCCCGAAGCCAATTCATCGGGAACCCTCTCCGAAGTCCTTGCTTGGCGGTTGCTTCCTCGGATGGCAGGAGAAGCATCCTGCGGC
>WRBG01000062.1 GCA_009784635.1 Bacteroidales bacterium
AAATTTGCGTACATACATAACGGGGTTTTAATGTTTAACTATTGTATTTTTAACACTTTAAAGTTAAACAAAATTCCGTTATGTTGTTTCTATTTCTTCAAATTTCTTAGGTCGAACTGACGTAATCGTTAGAATTATTTTTTTCAAAGCAACAATAAATCGTACACAGAATGCGGCAAAAAAACAAAATTTGGCTTTTTGTGATTTTTTAAATTTTTACGCTGTGATGCGGTTGCGAGTTATTTTGTCGGCGTGTTGAAGGTGGTTACTGCTTTACTCCTCTACAAAACATTCAGCAGATGCGCCTGTAGTTGGCTGAGGCTTGGTTGTCCGGGCGCCGTAGGCGCCCCCTCGTCCGGAGCTGCGTAAAGCAGGGGCGCGCCCAAGGCAGCGGCGTGCAGTCTGGAAGACAGGCCGTAAGGGCCCATGCTAAAGGCCGTCAAACGTCCGGCGCAGGAAGGGATTTTATACAGGGCCATCAAGCGGGCTTCTTCCGCAGCATCTCTGCATCGGCACACAATTTTGACCAAGTCCGCACCGCGAAAAAGAGACTGTTCGGCCACCGCCCTCAACTCCTCGTATGCAGGGGTTTCCCCATCATGATGAAAAGAGGCGATGATTTTTGTTCGATGTTTTTGGGCAAGCTCCATGAACACCTCCCACTCCGTTTGAGGCGTATCGTATTCCAAGTCTATGTAGGCCGGAGACAGGGGCAGCAGGGCAAGAAAGAGGTTATATCTCATTTCCTGCGAGATGGTTCCCATGCGGCAGGTCAATACGATTTTCCGGTTGTTCCCGTCTAACAAAGGCCTAAGCACATCCGGCAGCGCAACTTCGGTGGTTCTCCAGGCAAACATCAAGTCGATTCTCAGCTCTACTAAATCTGCCTTTTGCAGATAGACAGGTACATGATTTTCCCAATCGGCACCCAAACATACACAGATTTTCATGATACCAACACATTATGCGCCCATGGCAACTCTGCCGCCAAGACTTTGATGGGAATTTTTTGGGGATAGGGCCGACCTGTCGCTTTAAGCAAAATCAAGCGGATTTCATTCCCCTCTTTCTTTTTGTCGGAACACAGGACTTTGGACAACTCCTCCAAAGAACAAGGCAGGCTTGTCGGTAGGCCGAATACGGCATACAGGGCTTTAAGTCGAGGCAATAGCTCTGCCCCAAATCCCGTATATTTTGTCGAAAGCGCAACGGCAAACAGCATCCCCACAGCCACCGCCTCTCCATGGGTGTATGTATCAGATGCCGCCTCAATGCCGTGGCCCACCGTATGCCCAAAGTTCAAGATGCGACGCAATCCATGTTCCCGCTCGTCCCGATTCACCACCGAACATTTAAAGCGATGCGAAGCCCGCAACACATCATGCAAAGGCGTCGGTTCCAAGGCCATAATAGCTTGAGCGTGCCGTTCTAAATAATCCAAAAGACAAGGGTCTCCAATGAGCGCATGTTTGACGACCTCGGCCAAGCCGCTGCGAATCTGCTGTTCCGGCAAGGTTTTTAACAAAGTAGGGTCACACAGTATCCATGCAGGCTGATTAACGCAACCCGCCATGTTTTTCAGCCGGTCTACATTGACCCCGTTTTTTCCGCCGATGGCAGCATCGGCTTGAGCTAAGAGCGTGGTGGGCGCCAGCGCAAAAGAAACCCCGCGCATATAGATGGAGGCCACCAAACCCGCAATATCGCAAACAATCCCCCCCCCCATGCCCACAATCAAACTGCTTCGGTCGGCCTGCAAAGCCACGAGCCGTTTCATCAATGCCTCCACAGTGGACATGTTCTTTAGGTCTTCGCCGGCCTCAACGGTTATGGTTGGGAAGTCGGGAAGCCGATGTCTATATAGTTCCTCCACATTTTTATCAACCAGCAACACCGCCTGTTTGCCCCGAAGCAAGTCGGACAGTTCATCTATGGAGCCCATACGGGGGACCGTACAGACCGCCGCTGGCGTTGGCGCCGGAAAGAGGGTGGAAACCGTCGTCGCCCCGTCAGCCTCCGCCGGCAAAAACTCATGCTGATGATGAATCGCTTCTTGATGAATCAAGCCAAAAAGTCGTTCCAAAAAATCGGGAGAAAGATTCAATCCCCTGCCCCGCTCTTTGATGCGTGCAAGCAAGGCGTCCCAACGGCGGCGCTGAAGTATGGTTAGGCCGCCTTCCCTTTTGAGGGCGCCTATCTCCTGCACCACCTGCATACGCTGGGCCAACAGTTCAACAATCTGGTCGTCCGCCAAATCAATTTGGGCCCTTAAACCTTCTAAACGACTGTTCAGTTGATGGTCGGATGTGTTGGATTGGCGCAGTGTCAAACCCTCCATCAGCGCCGAAAATGCAGCTGTTGACAATTGCTGACCCGCATCGCTCAAGGCTTCTTGAGGATGGGGATGCACTTCTATCATCAAGCCGTCAAAGGCCAAGTCCATGGCTTTTTGGGCTATGGCGCCTACCAAAAGCCGGTCTCCGGCAATGTGGCTGGGGTCGCATAAAAGGGGAATATCAGGCATCTGTCTCTTTAACTCAAAAGGTACCAACCAGATGGGCGCATTACGGTAGCCTCCGGGCCCATAGACGCTAAAACCCCGATGCACCGCCGCCAAATCGTTAAGCCCGGCTTTGTATAATCGCTCCAAGGCGCCCAACCAAAGCCCCGTATCGGGATTTACCGGATTCTTCACAAATATCTTTAGCCCCGTTCCGGACAATGCGGACGCAAGTTCCTGCACCGCAAAAGGATTTACCGTAGTACGGGCCCCAATCCAAACTCCTTTAAGCCCTGCTTTTAATACCGCCTCCACATGCTCGGTAGAAGCCACCTCGGTAGCCACAGGCAACTGAAACAACTGCTGTATTTGGGCCAACCAATCAAGGGCTTTTACTCCATGCCCCTCAAAATCACAAGGATGGCTGCGCGGTTTCCAGACCCCTGCCCTAAAGAAATCAATCCCAATCTGTTTAAGCGCCCGAGCTGCATCTTGTAGCTGTTCCGGAGACTCGGCGCTGCAGGGGCCTGCTATGATAAAAGGTTGATTCATACGTGTACACTGTTTCTTAGGCTTCTTGAATCCGGTTGCGTATTTCCCGCTTGCCTTCTTTCCAGCGTGGAATATTAATCTTAGGGCCCACCACTTCAACCACTTTGGCCGCCAAAATAGAGCCTATGTCTCCGCATTTTTGCAAGGAAAGGCCCAAGGAATGACCATACAAAAAACCGGCGGCATACAGGTCGCCTGCTCCGGTGGCATCTACGACTTCTGCCGGTCGGGCATTAATCCGGCAATATTCGTCTCCGCGCTTAATCATCGAGCCTTCTTTTCCGATTTTTACCACCGCAATGTCGCAGACACGGGCAATCGCATCCAAAGCCTTAACCGGTTCTTCTCCGGTAAAGGCCATAGCTTCGTGTTCATTGGCAAAGACAATATCTACATAATTCTCTACAATATCGTGCAAAAACGCCTCGTTGGACTCCACCACATTATAGCTGGCTAAGTCCATAGAAATCACCATACCCGCCGCCCGCGCCAAGCGGACGGCCTTGCGCACCAAATCTTGATTTTGCACCAAGTAGCCTTCTATATGAAAATAGTCGTAGCCCGAAAAATAAAGCGGCTTTAAATCGTCGGGGCAAAGCTCAAGCGCAGCGCCTAAGTAGGTGGCAAAGGTACGCTCTGCCTCGGGCGCGGTAATAAATACCATGGCCCGTCCCGATGCGGCATCTCCCTGAAACAACAGCGAACTGATTCCGTTGCGCACTTGGTCGGAATGAAAAAGCGCCCCAATCTCGTCGTCTCCCACCTTGCCGATAAACCCCGACGGCATACCCAGTACGGCCGTTCCGGTAATGGTGTTGGCGCAGGAACCTCCGGCCACATATTGTACGCCCAAGGGTTTAAGGGTTTGCCAAATTTTATCGCCGGTGTCGGCGTCCACGTGCTGCATGCTCCCTTTGCGCAGATGAAAATAGTTAAGCAGCGAATCGTCGGGCAATACGGCAAGAATATCGGTTAAGGCATTGCCTATGCCCAAAATAGATTTCATTTGAAAGGATTCCATATCATTTAATCGGTTGTTCCAACCACAAAGGTATATACTTTATGGCAATAAGTCTTAGACTTTCTCATGTAGCCGGCTGTGGTTCATCCAGCGAATCAGTCCGTATACGGAATTAATCAAGTAGACGCTCCACATCATCACCATAATTACCGCATGGGGCTCCTGCCGGTATACCGACATGGACCACAGGAGAATGGTGCCCGCGTTTACGCATATCCAAAGCACCCATTGTTCGGCGTAGGCCCTTACCATCAGAATCATGGCCACAATAGAGAGCAGGGTGGTCATGGCGTCTATATAGGGATTCTGGCCGTTCAACAGTTCTAAAAAATATCCGTATACAACGGTGGCCAACAGGGTGGAGATTCCAATAATCAGGCGCATGTTAGCGCTTAGCCTGCGGGCTTGTACACGGGTGGCGCTTCCCTCGCTCATGCGCTTCCTCCAAGAAAGAAAGCCGATGAATTGCATGGGTATATAATAGAGTCCGTTGAGCATCACTTCTCCCCAAAATCTGGATTGCCAAGCGATATACACGTACAGGCTTACCTGAATCAAGCCAAACAGGTAGTTGGCAATATGTCCTTTGGCCACCAACACCACGCAGACTACGCCCGATATGGAGGCAATAGTCGAAATATAAGCTATTTCTCGATTTAAGAGGGAGTACAAAAGATTGAGTCCAATAATCAATAGTATCAAAAACCATTCAAAGGGACTTAGGACTAAACGTATTTTAGAAGCCATTATTGTACTTTTACGCTGAACAACATTTCAAAAACAGCAACTCCGTCTGCCCTAAAGGCGGAGCGAAAACCGGCGCTGATGGGGCTTCCGATTCTAAAAGCATGGACATCGAACAAAACATCTGCCCCAACCGAATAAAACGCTTCTGTTTTTTCCGAATGTTGAATCTTTGCCCAATCTGCAAAGGGAATCAGTTGCAACCTCTTGAGGTAGAGGATGCGCCCTAGACTCAAGTCGCCTAACCAAACCGGAACGGCGTAATCGGCCGTAAAGCCCGTATGCTTTTGAGAAGCCCTGCTTGGATACCCTCTGGGCCAAACGGCCAAACCCGGAAGGTAATAGAGCTTGCCCTCTATCCACTGTTGTTGCCAAATGGCTCTTAGCCGTAGCCCTTGGTTGGCAAATAATCCGGGAAAATAGCCAAAGGCTTGGGCAAACATTCCTGTCCCAAAAACATCTCCCATCGAGGGGGCGGAAATCGAATATGCAGAAAGGCCAAAGCCCCAACGGGGAAAGATACTCCGCATGGCCATAGGCCGGTACTGGTAATACTGAACGCCCGCTTGCAGGGTGGCATAGTGGTTAAAAGAGGATTTTTCTATAGAATAATAACGGTCGTTTCTCATGGAGAGGTAGGCGCGGGGCAGCAGACCACGTACCCATCCCCCGCCTTGGAGGTTAAAAGGGATATAGATATCGGCCGACATTCTGTAATAGGGCTTATCCAAAACGGAATTGGCCGAATACCACCGGTTGTCCTCCCCTCTTTCTCTTTTGTATTCCATGGCTTTGCGCTCATTGAGGTGGGCAGACAATTCAATTACGGGATACCATCCTTGATAGGTAAATTTTAGGTGTCCCGTATGAAAGCCGTTGCGGTAAGAATACCCCAACTGGCCGATGGCCGTACTTAATGTGTTTTGGCTAAGCAGCAAGACGCCCGGAGAGGCCACATCGTACCACTTGTCCATGCTCATGGCCGCGACTCTGTCTACATCGTAATATATAGGGGCCCAGCTGTGTATCCTAAACAGATTGGCGGCTTTTGAATAGGGTTTTGACGGGTAGGACGGATGGGCGGGCACCTCAACCGTATCTATTCTAAACCCTACTTGACGGGAGAGTTCTTCGGCCAAAGGAAAGGTGTACGGCCGCTCAAAATGAGCGCGTTTCCACCTCATACTGTCGAGGGGGGCCGACACCGGTCTCAATCCTGCATAGCTGTAATTGGAGTAATAGAGCGTATCGCTCCTTAGCCAAGGACTAAAAGCCCCATCTCTGGCATGAGTCAAGCTAAAAAGCTGGGCCGGAACAGTGTGTGGG
Organism: Bacteroidales bacterium; assembly: GCA_009784635.1. GTDB lineage: Bacteria > Bacteroidota > Bacteroidia > Bacteroidales > UBA932 > WRBG01. The sequence continues at coordinate 6,144 of WRBG01000062.1, forward strand.
TCTAAAGCATAGATATTATCGGTGCCGTTCAAGTCGCTGCTGAAATAAAGGAGTCCGTTGGCGTAGTGCAGGCGCGAGATGCCGCGGTATTGAGGAGGAACCACCGGATTCCACAGGCCGGTTTCTATATGTAAGGTATAAATGCCCAAGCCCGAATCGCTAAGTACGATGGCGTAGAGCAGGGAGTCCGAAGCCCAAGTTGATGACTGTATTTGCCCTTGGTCGGGAGCAGAATAAGCCCCGATGAAGGCTCCGTTTTCTGCATCCAGCAGGTGTAAGGCCGATTCGCCCGTTACCGCCGCATGAACCACCGCTATTGTTTGGCCCAAAGGCGAAACCGAAGGATGCCGGTAGCGACTTCTTGGGGTCAAGGTACTCATGATATTGGTTTTAGGGTCAAACGAGCGAAGCAGGGAAAAAGATTCCTGCTCCCAACGCAAACCGGGAACCACTTCTGTCCAATACAATTTACCTCCCCCTTGAGCCAAATCTCCGCTTACGTAGCCCATATACCTCAAAAATTCCTTTTTTCCGGAGCTGTCTATGCGCACCAAAGACGAGGCCCTGTTAAAACTGCGGTAAAGGGCATAGACCGAGTCCGGCGCAAAGGGGATAACAGACTCGTAATCGGCATAATCCGATACGGGTTTCCCACGGGGAGGCAGCGTAGGGTCGGTTAGGATTTTAAAAGGAGTCGGCTTTCCGTTGTTCTGCAAATCTCGGCTCCACACAGAGCCCATAATTTCGGCTCCAAGGGCCCAAGTCTGCTCGTGGCTGTATCCGGTCGCCTTGTTAAAAGCTATTCTGCTGATAAACGGGATATACGGACGTTTGGTAATCAAGTCAAACATGCCGGAAAGCACCTCTGCCCGATTGTGGTAACGTGTGGTCGAGAGCAAAAAATAGCCAAACTGATACCTGTCGGGGATATGGTATTTGTACGAGCCGTAACGCCAACTGTCCCAGCTAAAAGAGATGCTGTCTAAAAAATAGGCCTTATAGGGCATCAAAAAGGCCGCCTCCCTGCCCCTTCCCGAAAAAGAATATTCGGTCTCGGACAATACCGCGTCCCCTTCTAATATCCAAGTCGGGGTATAGCCTCCAACGGCTATTCCTTGAGATTGTTGCCCCATAAAATACTCAGCTGCTTTAAAAAAGTTTTGGCTTAACTTGCTCATCTGTCCCACATGTCTGGTCTCGTGCAAGACCAACTGTTTTTCCCAGTTTTGGGCGTAAGACGCGGCCGGAGGCGTGGTATATAACTCCATGCGTTTGGGCGCCCAAACCACCATTCCGTTGCTAAACAAAGTATAGGGATGCAGGACTATGGGCAGAGAAGGGGTTTTGGCTTGCAGGGGCGCCATCACATGGGGAGTCGCCTTTTCAAAGAGCCAAGCATATCTTTGGGCCAAGGAATCTATTTCCCGCGGATAAATCACCTTAAAGGGGCCTGCTTCTATTTGCCTCCACCGGACGCGGGCCGGGGCGGTGCCCACCGTATAGAACTGCCCTGTCAACCAAAGCGGAGCAAACAACAGGCAAAAACTTAAAATCAGTTTATTTTTTTTCATTGTCGGACAAAGATAGGAATTATCGTTTTATCTTCGTGGCATGAATCAACGAAAAAATAAAAGCGTATGAAACGTGTTACATCATTATTAGTCGTCCTTTTCATTTGTGCAGGACTATGCAAAGCCTTGTGTTTTACCCCCAATCGGGATTCTTTAGCGATTGTGGACGGGAGGTGGGAGCAGGATACCGTCTTTTGGGGCGTTGTCTTTAAGCAGATTCGGTTTGAGCAAAATGAGTTTTTTGCCTCCAACCAATGCCTGCACCTTATTGAAATTGCTCCGGACGCTGCGGTTACTTTTGCGCTGGCCGCCGAACCTCTGCTGACCACCACCGGAGCGCTGGCCCAAAAGCATGAGGCCATAGCCGCCATTAACGGCTCATTTTTTAGGTTTAACTACACGTATAATACAGACGACTATAATTCTGTAGATTACCTCCGTATCAATCGCGAGCGTTTGGCCGATAATACTTATACGGCCACGGGGCAACGCCAAATGCACCAAGAGGCCGCAGTCGCCATACTCAAGGGCCAACTTTATATTGTCAAGGCCACTACAGAAAAGGGTTGGGAAGACTACATCTACAGCGAGGACGTATTAAGCTCCGGCCCGCTTTTGGCCATAGCCGGACGCATAGAACCTCTGAAAGAGACTTCCTTTTACACCACCCGCCACCCCAGAACCGCCGTGGCTAAAAAGCCGGACGGAACGGTTATGTTGCTGGTGGTTGATGGCCGCAACCCTGCCGCTCAAGGCATGTCTCTGCAAGAACTTCAACAAACCCTGCTTTGGTTAGGCGCCTGCGACATCATCAATTTTGACGGAGGCGGCTCCTCCACCATGTATGTCCAAGGAAAAGGAGCGGATGGCGTGGTAAACCATCCCTGCGACAATCAGCAATTTGACCACCTTGGTTCCCGAAGAGTGGCCAATGCGCTCTGTGTGCTTCCGGCTATGGCTTCCAGCCAAAGTTCAGCCCAAATATCGCCATCAAAATAGCCGCAACGGCGATTCCTCCAAGTACCCACAAGGGGGTATACCGTCCAAAAATATCACGAAGAAAATCAAGCATAACAATAAAGATTACAGATTAGACCCGCAAATGTAGCAAAATTTTAGAAACCATGAAACCATTAATCATTCTCCTAACCATTTTTTTCATATCATGCTCAAGAAATAAGGAAGCCATTGTAGTGCAGTACGTCGCTTCTTCCGGGGCAGAATTATTGTCTTCTCCTGTTTTCGATCATATTGAGGTCTTGATTTTGCATGGAGAAGGGGCGCCTTTGCTTGGAAACATCAATATGATAGTTAAAAATGATACCTATTATACAGAAGATCAACGATTAAGTAAAATTCACCTGTTTGACGCTACCGGAAAATATCTACACAGCGTGGGCGAAAGGGGAAGAGGTTTTGGTGAATATTTAAGTTTTGGGAGCATGATTGTTGAAGAAAACGGCGACATATCTATTTTTTCGAGTCAACAAAAATCTTTGTTTACTTACTCCTCTCAAGGCGATTTTTTGGGAAGTACAAAATACCCCCATGGAGGATATTTTAATAAAATGAATGGTTTTAATTATCATTATTACGGTCATGGCAGCGGCATGCCCTATCAGTTATATATTGTTGATGGTCAAGAGCATGTTATAGATTCTTGCTTGGTTTCTTTTAATGTGGTAAATGTTGATGATGCGCCGTTTAGTGCATTTGGAGACGCCCTTAATCTGACGCCTTATTATGGCGGTGATGTGTATCGACTCTTTGACGGCAAAGTGAGCATTGCATACAAATTCGATTTTGGAGCATACAATATTCCCGACAAGTATTTTACTTTTAGCGATATGTTTGAAGCTTTTGACTTTCTTCTACCAAAAACACATGCGAGTAAACATCGATTCTTTGAAAATCAAAAATATGCTATTTTACAAGCGATAATAGGCAATATGGAGCAGGAATGGGGTCGTGCCATTTACGGACTGTTAGAGAAGGCAACGTCAACATGGAGCTGGTATTATATGCAAGATGGGGACTTTATGAACAGTTACTGTCTAAAATATATGGATGATTCATATGTCTATTTTACAGCAGATCCGGAACTGATGAAGCAAACATCCGGAATGATTCAGCGTTTTCCCCTCCTCAATACATTAACCGACAATGACAATATTGTCATACTTAGGTGCAAGATGGCTTCGGCCAATCTATAACATTAAATAGCAAAATATTAGAATAGCC
>WRBG01000063.1 GCA_009784635.1 Bacteroidales bacterium
ATACCAAAAAAATTCATATATTTGCCGATTCTATTATAAACGACACACAATATGGAAGTATTAGCAGCGGACAGCATTGTAAAACGTTTCTCCAACCATACTGCGTTAGACAACGTAAGTATTCGGGTGCGGCAGGGAACTGTTTTTGGGCTGTTGGGTCCCAATGGAGCCGGAAAGACCACCCTAATCCGGATTATTAATCAGATAACGGCGCCCGATTCGGGAAGCGTCTCCTTCATGGGACGCGACTTGCAAGCCGATGATATCTACCAAATCGGCTATTTGCCCGAAGAACGCGGGCTCTACAAAAAGATGAAGGTAGGCGAACAGGCTCTCTATTTGGCGCAACTCAAAGGAGTGCCCCGTCAGCAAGCCATGAAAGAACTAAAAGCGTGGTTTGTCAAGTTTGGTATTCAAGCGTGGTGGGATAAAAAAATCGAGGAGCTGTCTAAGGGCATGGCTCAGAAAGTTCAGTTCATTACCACGGTGCTGCACAAGCCTCAGCTTTTGATTTTGGACGAGCCTTTCAGCGGCTTCGACCCCGTAAACGTACAGTTGATTCGCGATGAAATTTTGCAGATGAAAGCCAACGGTTGCTCCATCATCCTCTCTACCCACAACATGGAATCAGTCGAGGAGTTATGCGACAACATCGCCTTGATTAACAAATCAAAAGTGATTCTCGACGGCGCGGTGGACGATGTCCGCCTCCGTTACGGCGACAACCGTATAGAAATGACGTACAGGGCTTCCACAGCCTTGTCGCCTTCCACGGATTTGCCCAAAGCCCAAATCCTGTCTCAAAAGGAGGAGAAAAACGGTTACAGCATGGTGATTGACCTCCGACCGGAGGGCAGCATGAACCAAATATTGGCCGCTTTGTTGCCTCAAGTAGATATTTTGAGCGTCCATCAGCTCATCCCCAGAATGAACGAGATATTTATCAAATTAGTTACAGCCAAGTCATGAACATGCAAAAGATAAAAATTATCATAGGTCGGGAATTTCTGACCCGCGTTAGGAAAAAATCGTTTATCATCCTCACCCTGCTCACGCCCCTGTTCTTGGCCTCCTTTATGGTGGTGCCCGGACTGATGGCGACCCTAAAAGATTCCGGGACAAAGGAGATTGTAGTCATTGACAAAACCGGAAAGGTGGCGCCCCTGTTGTCAAATACGGAGGAACTGAACTTCCGCTTTCAACCTCAAGAAGACCTTGAACTCTTTAGGGAGCGCTTTGAGGAACAAAAATTGTATGCAGTGGTCTATGTGGATGACTTGATGCTTCAAGAACAGCGTCCCAGAGCCATGATGTATTCGACCAAACAGATTAATGCCGATATCCAGCGCTATGTGCGGGTTGCGGTAGAAAAAGCGGTACAGGAGGAGCGTTTAAAGAAGTACAACATAGAGAACTTGGATGAAATCCTCAAGGAGGTGCGTGCAGAGGCGCAGGTGCGCACCATGGTGTGGAGCAGCGGGGGAGAAGAAAAAGAGTCGGAAATAGGGATATACATGATGATTGCCATGACTTTCGGGATCATCATTTATATGTTTATCTTTATGTTCGGCAGTATGGTCATGAGGGGCGTCATCGAAGAAAAAACCAGCCGGATTGTGGAAATCATCATATCCTCGGTCAAACCCATCGAGCTGATGATGGGAAAAATCATTGGCATCGCCTGCGTAGCCCTTTTGCAGTTTGCCATTTGGATTGGTCTGACTTTGGGAATCATATCCATAGCTCAACTTGCCATGGGCGGGGGACTCGCGGTTCGGACGCCCGGAGGAGGGGCCGCACAAGCAGCCCAGATGGCAGACGGGATGAGTCAATCGGGTATGGATTCCATATTCAGCACCTTATCCTTGATTAATTTTCCCTTGGTGGTGGGGGCTTTGGTTTGTTACTTCCTGTTGGGCTACCTGTTGTATGCCTCCATGTTTGCCGCCATAGGCGCAGCCGCCGACAACGAGACCGATACCCAGCAGTTTATGCTTCCGGTTACTCTGCCCCTAATCTTGGGCATGTTTATGATGATGCACACCTTTCAGCATCCCGACAGCGCGCTTTCATTTTGGGGTTCCATGATTCCCTTCACATCGCCCATGATTATGATGGCGCGGGTCTCGTTTGGCGTACCTCCTTGGGAATTAGCATTGTCCTTATCGCTGCTTTTGGGTACTTTTTTGGGGATAGCTTTCTTTGCCGCCAAAATCTACCGCGTAGGTATTTTGATGTATGGCAAAAAGGTATCTTGGCGAGAATTATGGAAATGGATACGTTATAAAAATTGAGATGAAACGGACTATTTACCTCTCCCTGCTGCTTTTAGTTCTGGTTCCTGCCCTAACTTGGGCCCAAGAACAAAAAATCAGCTTCACGTTCTCTATGGTACGGATTGATTCTGTGTACGACTCGGCTCCGCCCACCAGAGTATCGAGGTTGATGGAATACTACAAGCCGGAAATGGAGAGACGAATGATGACGGTAGTGGGTTATGCCCCTTTGGAGATGCGCTCTTTTCGTCCTCAAAGCCCCCTGTCCAATTTTGCCGCAGATGCCTTGTTGGCGGTGGCGCAGCAGCACAGCAAATCTCCGGTTGATTTTTCCCTCACTAATTTTGGCGGCATCCGCGCCTCTTTTCCTCAAGGAGACGTCAGACTTTATGATATATATGCTGTTTTTCCGTTTGAGAACACCTTGGTCATCCTCGACATGGAAGGAACGGACGTGCAGGAACTTTTCAACAGTTTTGCCTTGAGAAACCGGGTCGAGGCCCTTGGGAATGTAAGGGCGGAGATAGAGAACGGCGTCATTCGCCAATTGTGGATTGCAGACCAACCCTTTGACCCCAACAAACGCTACAGGGTAGCCACCATTGACTTTTTGTTGGGAGGGGGAGACAGCATGGCCGCTTTGAGGAAAGCCGTAGCGGTGCAAGATACGGGAATCATGGTTCGGGATGTGGTACTGCAATATATAGCCATGCTTACAAGCGCGGGCAAAGATATTGAAGCATCCGTAGACGGTCGGATAAAAATTACAGGTCATGAATAGATATATCCTCTTTATTTTATCCCTGCTGTTGGTCTACGGCTTGGGGGCACAGGATTTGATTATCCTGCACACCAACGATGTACACAGCCAAATGGACCCTCAAGACAGCGGACAGAGCGCGGGTTTGGGAGGCGTGGAACGTAGGGCTGCCTATATTGCAGAGATGCGCAAAGCCCATCCCAACAAGCTGATTCTGTTAGACGCGGGCGACTACAATCAAGGAACTCCCTATTATAACCTCTTTGGGGGCATCATGGAGGTAGAAGTGATGAACCTGATGGGTTATGACGCCGCCGTCTTGGGCAACCACGAATTTGATAACGGGCAGAAAGATTTGGCCAAAAGGTTAAAGAAAGCCAAATTTGTAAACCTCTCCGCCAATTATTCATTCAAACAAACCCCGCTAAAACGAGTAGTTAAACCATACACCATCATCAAGCGCAACGGATACAGGATTGGCGTGATAGGCGTTACCATAACTTTGCAAGGCGTGGTCATGGAGTCGGCGGTTACAAACCTTGAATTTCAAAATCCGGTTCCCATAGTCAATGAATTGGCGCTGTTTTTGAAAAAGAAGAAAAAATGCGACTTGGTGATTTGCCTCAGCCATCAAGGCTATGATGGAGGCTCGCCCCAACGCCCCTCGGACGTTTATTTGGCAGAGCATACCCGAAATGTTGACCTCATTATTGGCGGGCACACCCATACCTTGTTGTTGCAACCCGATATTCGCAGAAATTTGGACGGCAAAGAGGTGCCCATTGTGCAAGCCGGAGCGAACGGCGCTTATGTGGGGCGGGTAGATGTGTATATTTCCAAATAGCTTACAGCAACCGGAGGAAGTTTCGGATAAAGTAGGTGGCTCCTACGGAGTAATGGTCTCCGAGGTAATATGCGCACCAAATATTGGCTCCTGCTTTTCGCAATTTTTTGACCGCCTCATCGGCACATTCCCTTGGAACATAGGTGTCCACATTGGCGTGGGTTAAGTAAATCGGCGCCTTGGGCCGCCAGCCTTCGGACACGGAATTTTCGACGAGTAACGGATAGAGTTTCTTAAATTCATCGTTTTGCTCTTCCTTGGGTTTAAAAAAATCCGGATGCATGTAAGTGTGCAAATCCGTAGTGAGCCATCCCATGATACTCCTTGATGAATGGCTTCCGCCAAACCAATCTTCGTAATGAATAGCCAAATCGCCAAAAAAAATCTGATTAATGTCCAGATTTAAATGGTAATATTCGTTAAAAGCAAGGATGACAAGAGGAATGGCGGCGTAGTCCGAATAACCTGTACGGGCAAAAGCGTTAAAAGCGGCCACCAAATCGTAGGTACCGCCGCCCGCATTGACCTCTTTTACTTTTACATTGTTCGCATGATGGGTTTCGTAATACTTTTGGGCGGCCAAGGCGGCTGACCCTCCAAGGGAATAGCCCATGATGGTTGTCTCAAAGGGCAACTTGTAGCCAAACTTGTCCCAAAGATATTGGGCGGCGGCGCGGCGCATGTCATAAGCCACCCGTCCGGTATTTTCTACCATCAGAAAAGGAATGGTCATATGTCTGGAAGAGCTTACGCCCAAAAGGTCCGGAACAATAACGGTATAACCAAGTAATACACACATTCCTTCTTCGGAAAATAAGCCTTCTGCGCTTCCGCTGTTTTTGTGCAGACGGGCCTTAGGCATCATGTCAATCACGCCCTTGCTCTTTTTGTTGATGGGGTGGTAGACTATGCCGGAGGCCAATACATCCGAGCCGTCCGGAGCTTTTGTCCAATACTCAATGGCTGCCGCATGAAAAATTAGTTTTTTATCAAAGAAGGGGAGATAATCTTTGAGGTCATCCATCATTGGGTTAAATTTTCCGGTTGCGGAATAATCTGCATCTTCGCATATGATGACCCTATATTGTAGGGGTTCCATAGAGTCCATGGGCGTACAGCAGGCAAGGACGGCGCCGAGCAAAATTAGGTTAAACTTCGACATATCCAAATTGTTTGAGTTTGCGTTTGTCTTCGCGCCAGTTGGGAGTTACCTTTACAAATAATTGCAAAAAAACCTTTCGTTCAAAAAAAGCCTCCATGTCTATTCGGGCTTGAGTGCCCACCTTTTTGAGCATACTCCCCTTGGCTCCAATAATAATGCCTTTTTGCGAGTCCCGCATCACGTTGATTACCGCTTGAATCCGGTAGATGTCTTTGTCTTCTTTAAAATCTTCGATGACCACTTCGGTGCAGTAGGGAATCTCTTGTTCGTAGTTGAGGAGGATTTTTTCGCGGATAATCTCCGAGGCAAAAAAGCGGAGGTTGCGGTCGGTAAAGACTTCCTTGTCGTACCATGGCGGGGAGGGGGGAAGCAGGGCCACAATGCGGTCAAAAAGATGGTCGAGGTTAAATTTTTCCAAAGCCGAAGCGGGAAAAAGTTCGGCATGGGGCAGCAGATTTTGCCATTGTTCCACCAACTGCTCCAGTTCCTGCTGGTTGCTTAGGTCGATTTTATTGATGACCAAAAGTACGGGAATACTTATCCGCCTAAGTTTTTCTATATATTCTTCATTTTTGTCTGCGGTCTCCACCACATCGGTTACGTACAGCATAATGTCGGCATCGCCTATGGCCGTGTCTACAAAATTCATCATATGCTCTTGTAGTCTATAGTTGGGCCTTAGAATACCGGGGGTGTCGGAGTAGACAATTTGGTAGTCGGCTCCGTTTACAATCCCCATAATACGGTGTCGGGTGGTTTGGGCTTTGGAAGTAACAATAGAGAGTTTTTCTCCCACCAAAGCATTCATCAAGGTGGATTTGCCCACATTGGGATTCCCAATAATGTTCACAAATCCGGAACGATGAACGGGGGGGTTACTCATAGGACCCCATCTTTAACATCGCTACTTCTTGAGGAGTGAGGTAGCGCCATGCTCCGCGGCGGACCCTCTTTTTGGTGAGTCCGGCAAAGTACACGCGGTCTAATCTTTTTACCGAATAGCCAAGGTGTTCAAACATCCTCCGGATGACGCGATTGCGTCCCGAATGTATTTCGACCCCGATTTTTTTCTCGTTCTCGTCTACATAGCTGATTTCGTCTACATGAGCCATACCATCCTCCAACTCAACCCCTTGAACCAATTGCTCCATATCCGATTTTTTGAGATTCTTGTCCAAGTCTACCTGATAGATTTTTTTGCGGTTGTAAGAAGGATGGGTCAATTGTTCGGTAAGGGCGCCGTCGTTGGTCAGCAGCAGTACGCCGGTGGTGGATTTGTCTAAGCGGCCAACCGGATACACCCTTTGCTCGCAATGACCCGCTATCAAGTCCATGACGGTTCTTTCTGCATGGGGGTCGTCGGTGGTGGTAACAAAATCCTTGGGCTTATTCATCAAGATATATACTTTTTGTTCTCCCTGCAAACGCTCCCCGTTAAACCGAATATCATCGGTGCTTCGGACGCGGGCGCCCATACGTGTAACCACTTCTCCGTTCACGGTAACCAAGCCTGCCGTAATAAATTCGTCGGCTTCGCGGCGGGAACAAACGCCCGAATTGGAAATATATTTATTCAGACGCATTTCGTCTTTAGTAAATTCGGGAGTAATCCGCTCTTTAGCTTTTGGCTTGATTTCCGCAGATTGCTTGTTTTTTCTGGGGCGGAGTTTTACGGGCCGGTCTTCGGCTGATTCGGGAAAAGAGGAGTAGCGGGGCCGGTCCGAGCCAAACCGACGGGTATTGCCTGCATAATCTCCCTCCGGTCTTGGGCCTCTGCGTGGGGGCCTGTCTCCTTCTTGTTTGGGTCTGTAAGGCCTGTCGCCCTCCGGTCTTGACCTGTAAGGTCTGTCTCCTTCTTGTTTGGGTCTGTAAGGCCTGTCGCCTTCCGGTCTTGGGCCTCTGCGTGGAGGTCCGTCTCCTTCTTGTCTGGGTCTGTAGGGCCTGTCGCCTTCCGGTCTTGACCTGTAAGGTCTGTCTCCTTCTTGTCTGGGTCTGTAAGGCCTGTCGCCTTCCGGTCTTGGGCCTCTGCGTGGGGGCCCGTCTCCTTCTTGTCTGGGTCTGTAAGGCCTGTCGCCCTCCGGTCTTGACCTGTAAGGTCTGTCTCCTTCTTGTCTGGGTCTATAGGGTCTGTCTCCTTCCGGTCTTGACCGGTAAGGTCTGTCTCCTTCTTGTTTGGGTCTGTAAGGCCTGTCTCCTTCCGGTCTTGACCGGTAAGGTCTGTCTTCCTGTGTTTTGCCATCTTCATACCTGTCGGAGGAGAAGTCTTTTTGGGCTGAGTCGTAATTGTCCCTCTTTTTCATTATCATAAATTTCGGAGGGCAAAGGTATGCGATTACGTGAAATATTCCTACTTTTACGCGTTTATATGCGATTAAAATGAAAAGTTCCTTTCGTCCCATCATATCCCCTCTGTTTAAAGAGAATCTGAATGTTGCTCTAACATCTGTAAAAACCAATAGATTAAGGTCTATTTTAACTATTTTGATTATTGCCGTGGGCATTATGGCGCTGGTAGGTATTTTGACGGCCATAGAAGCAATCAGCAGCTCGGTCAACGACAGTTTCAGAAGTTTAGGCGCTTCTGCCTTTACTATTCGCTCCCGCTTTGCTTCTGCAGAAGGGGGCAATGTCCGAGCGCGGGTAAGAAATACCCCCACCATTACCTACTTTCAAGCTATGGAGTTTGTCTCCAAATACAAGGAACCGGCGTGGGTGTCTGTTTCGTCTACGGTGTTAAGCGGAGCGGTTATCAAATACGAATCGGAAAAAACCAATCCCACCATTAATGTGATAGGCGTGGACCAAAACTATTTACAGGTAAGGGATATGTCTGTTCGGTCGGGCCGGAATATTGCAGACCACGACGTGGCTGCCGGTAGTTTTGTGGCCGTGATAGGCAACGATATTGCCGCTTTATTTAGGGGCAGAGACCCCTTGGGCGCCTTTATCAATGTGAACGGGATTCGCTATATGGTGATTGGCTTGCTGGAATCTCGCGGGGGTGGTTTTGGCGGCGGGCCAAACGCTCAAGTATTAATTCCCCTAAACAACGCCCGGGCCAACTTTGGTACGGCCACCCAAAACTACCGAATCACGGTGCTTCCCAGAAATCCCGGGAATCAAGAACACGCTATGGGAGAGGCAGAAATTTGCTTTAGAGCCATCCGGCGTTTGGCCCCTATGGACCAAAACGATTTTAGGATAGACCGCGCCAACGCCTTCATGGAATCCTTGAATGAAATTTTGGGTTATATCAAGGTTGTGGCTTTTATCGTTGGCTTTATTACCTTGCTGGGTGCCGCCGTAGGCTTGATGAACATCATGTTGGTTTCTGTAAATGAGCGTATTCGAGAAATAGGCACCCGCAAGGCCATGGGCGCCACTTCTGCCACCATCAAGCTGCAATTTCTCATGGAATCCATTGTGATTGGTCAGTTAGGCGGGATATTGGGCATTGTGCTTGGGGTGCTGGCCGGAAACGTCACGGCCCTATTGATTAAGATTCCCTTTGTTTTGCCTTGGCTTTGGATTGTGGTGGGAATTACCGTGTGCTTCTTGGTGGGCATAGCTTCGGGCTACATCCCCGCCGTCCGCGCCTCCCGCTTAGACCCCATCGAAGCGTTGCGGTATGAATGATGTTGTTGCCCAAGTGCTGAAAAAGGGTACTCGCCCCCGAGAATGTATTACTTCCTCAAGTGTTTGACTAAAAATTCAAAAACCTTTCGGGTAACGTAGTCGTCGCCTAAACTATGTCCGTAGTTAGGCAGGTAAAGTTGTTCAAAATCCTTATCGGCTTTAACTAAAGCATTGACAACTTGTAAAGTAGATGTTGGGTCCACGTTGTCGTCGAGTTCTCCGTTAATCAGCAACAGCTTTCCTTCTAATTTGTGGGCGTTGTCTACGTTGGAATTTTCGGCATACCAGGGGCCGACCGGATAGCCCATCCATTGTTCATTCCACCAGATTTTGTCCATCCGGTTGTCGTGGCAGCCACAGAGCGCTACCCCCACCTTGTAAAAATCTCCATGAAACAACAAGGCCCCCAACGTACTTTGCCCTCCTGCCGAATAGCCATAGATTCCCATATTGTCCACATCCATATACGGATATTTTTTTGCCGCTTCCTTAATCCAAAGAATACGGTCGGGGAAACCGGCGTCTTTGAGGTTCCTCCAGCAAACGTCGTGAAAAGATTTAGAGCGGTTGGCCGTTCCCATGCCGTCTATGCTAACGACAATAAATCCCATTTCGATTAGTTTGGAAAACCGAATGTAGGCCGAAAAATTTTTGTCCACAAAAGAGTCGTGGGGGCCTGCATAGATATATTCCACAATCGGATATTTTTTGGAAGGGTCAAAGTGGGAGGGTCTGAAAATAGTCCCCCAAATGTCGGTCTTCCCATCCCTTCCTTTGGCAGTAAATACTTCCGGCATGGTAAAGCCGGTGGATAGAAGTTCAGAAATGTTGGCTTTTTGCAGTTCCATTATTATTTTCCCGTCTGAGGCATTACGTACCACAGACACGGGAGGCATATGGGGCTGGGAGTACACATCAACCAAATAGCGATAATCCGAACTAAAGGATACCCAATGGTTGGCTTGTTCGGGGGTCAAGTCGGTTATGGCTCCGCTTTTTAGGTCAATTCGGTAATAATGTATATGGTAGGGGTCTTCGCCCAAAGCTTGATTTTTTCCGTTGCCGGAAATAATCAGATAATTGTCTTGTTCGTTGACGTGAATCACATCTCTAACCACCCATTCGCCTTTGGTCAACTGTTTTTTGACGGCTCCGGTAGCCAGTTCAATCATATAAAGATGCCTCCAATTGTCGCGTTCAGATGCCCAAAGAACATGTTTATCGTCTTGCATATAATGTACATAGATACGATTATAATAAATA
>WRBG01000064.1 GCA_009784635.1 Bacteroidales bacterium
CGGCGCCTGCGTCATGCCCAAGGAGGGTATTTTTTCCCGCGTGCTTCATGGGGGCGCGCTACAAGCCGGTGATGAACTTGAATATATTCCAAAAACGTATAAAATAGATGTAATCACTTTAAGCACACGTGCATCGGAAGGAATATATGCCGACTTGAGCGGCCCCGAAGTCGCCCGTTTGCTCGAACATTTTTGTACCGAAAGGGGATGGTCGTGTAACATAGAGCGTCATGTAATCCCAGATGATGCCGCCATCCTAAAATCGTTGTTAGAGAGATTAATACTTCAAAAAAGCGACTTTGTATTTACCACCGGAGGCACCGGCATAAGCCCCACCGACATTACGCCCGAAACGGTAAAACCGCTGCTCCAAAGAGAGATTCCCGGTATTATGGAAAACATTCGCCAAAAATACGGAACTACAAATCCGGCGGCCTTGCTGAGCCGCAGCGTGGCCGGACAGTCGGGTGACAGCTTGATTTTTACCCTTCCGGGAAGCGTCAAAGCAGTGCAGGAATACCTTGCCGAAATCTGCAAAAACCTCGAACACCTTGTTTATATGCGCATGGGACTGGGGCATTAAGTATGGCATACAACAGCAGGGGGAGTCTGATACCGGATTGAGGCAGCGCAACCGATGCCAAGCCGAGAACAATTCAAACTCGTTTGAGCTTTGTCAAGGCGCGAACCGACGAACGAAGCAGGAGCAGAGGTTGCTTGCAAGTTCTGCCCTGCGAGGAGGAGGAAGCCCCAAAGGGGTAACTTTGGAGGAAAAGGCCGCGAAGCGGACTTAACCCTTAACGGCAGCCGAAGCTGGTATCAGGCGACTGCGTGTCCAAGTTGCAAGCAGTGCGTTGCTAATTCCTCTTTTTCTTGATGGTCGTGCGTAACGTGGATAATCGTTTGTCCCGACTGGTTGATTTGCTTCAAAAAGGCGCGGGAAGCGCTGCGCAAAGGAGCGTCTAAAGCCGACAGCGGCTCATCCAACAGCAACAACCGGGGGCGGACAATCAAGGTTCGCGCCAAAGCCACCCGCTGCCGCTCTCCTCCCGACAGCGTATCGGGAAAACGGCGCAATAACGATTCAATCTCAAATTTCTGCGCCAGTTTTTTTACTTCCTCCCGAATTTCCCCCTTGGGAACACGCCTTAACCTAAGCGCATATCCGATGTTTTGAAACACAGACAAATGCGGGAAGAGCGCGTAATCTTGAAACAACATGCCCACACTCCTTTCGGCCGGAGGAAGCGCGTTAATGTGTACGCCGTCCAGCCAAATAGCGCCTCCATCGGGTTTTCGCAAACCGGCAATCAACTCCAACAACACCGACTTCCCCGAACCCGACGGCCCCAACAACACCATATAGCTCCCCTCCTCAACCTCCAAATTCATGGGAGGCAGCGTAAAATTTCCTATCGTATAGGTCAGATTTTTTATTTCAAGCATTGGCTTTTTTATCATCTCTTCTTTTATCTATCTGCCCCTAAGGAACAAGTATGCCCTATTAGATTAATTCCATAAATTCCAAAAATATTTGCTGAATAATTCAAGGCTCTCATTTTTCATTTTATTCTTATATTCTTCTATTTCGAGCATTTTTTTTTGATAATTCTCCTTCTGCACAGGATCTACTTCTCTTTCGTTTAGGCGATATAATTTCCCATGTTGCTCATCTTCTCCACAAGGTATAAACCATTCTCCTACAGGCTTTCCGTCATTTGATTTATGGAGTTGTTTGTAATATTCATCGGCGAATTCATTTTTCATGGAACATGTGTCATCATTCATTTCCTTGAAACAAAATATCATGCGCTCAATAACATCTCCCCAGTCCTTCATGCCTTTCTCAACATCTTGATATTCTGTCCCGTCCTCTCTATTCGTAAATTGCGCAGGGCATCCATGCAAGTTTTTCTTAAAATCAGTTAGCATTTTTGGCATAATTTCCATAAACCAATAGTCAATACTCCACAAATCTCTGTAGGAATAGCCTTTTCGCGCTCTTTGATAAATGTGCTTTACGTCTTGCGGGAATTCTTTTATTTTATAAAAAATGCGGTACATATCATCAATTTTTTTACAAAAATAGAACATTTTCTCATTATTTCTTCCTCCCTCCCAATAAGCGCAGCCCGATAAACACCAACAAGCAGATAGCCAAAAACAATACCGCTACGGGGCGGGCGTATGATAAGCCAAAGGATTGAAAACGGTCAAAAATCAATACCGGCGCGGTCATGGGGTGATAGGCCACAATCACTACCGCGCCAAATTCGCTCATCCCCCGCGCAAACATCAGCACCAATCCCGATAGCACCGACCGCTTGGCCAATGGAAGCGACACCGTCCAAAATGCTTTTATGGAAGATGCGCCCAAACAGCGCGCTGCCTGCTCCAGTCGAACCGGCACCGCTTCAAAGCCATCCCGCGCCGCATTAATCAGAAACGGAATACTTACAAAAGCCATGGCCAAACCTATGCCAATGGGATTGTCTACCAAATTTAACCCTACCGACTGCGCCAAACCGCCTAACATCGAGTCTCTAGAAATCAGTCCCAAAAGGGCAATTCCGGCGGCAGAATGGGGAATCACAATGGGAAGGTCTATGATTCCCTGCACAAAGCCCTTTCCAAAAAAATCGCGACGCGCCATTAGGTAGGCCAAAGGTACGGCAATAAATACCGCCAACAGGGTGGTAATGGCCGATACGCTAAGGCTCATCCATATAGCGCGGCGTACCTGTGTGTCCGAAGAGGTGGCGAACAAGTCGGGAAAATTGGAAGAGAAAAAAAGGCCGGCGACAGGGGCAATAATAAAAACCAACGCGACTCCGGCAAGCAGGAGAAACAGGATGTAGGACAAGGAGTATGGACGATTGATACGCATCGCTTTAACTATTGCTGTTCAATGGGCGTCTGCCCCATCTGCTCCATAATGGCCAAGCCTCCGCGGGGGTCGCTCATAAAATCGGCAAAGGCTTTGGCTACTTTGGGGTTGGGGGCATTGTCCAACACGGCAAAACTATATACCATGGGCGCTCCCTCCATATAGAGCGAGTCGGAAGGGGTGTTTCCCCGCACATACATGCCCACAGAGGCGTAATGTTGCGCCAATGCCACATTGGACAGATTTATCGAGTCCGAAAGCGCCACGTAGGGCAGGCCGTGCTGTATGGCCACTGATTTGTACAGAAAAATATAGTCCACGCTTCCCGACTCCAACAGCGCCAAAAGGTCTACTTCCTTAGGCCGCATAAACTGATTTTTTTTGGCTTTTACCTCCTGTTCGCAACCGGCTAACTTCAACGTCAGCAGCGTGCGATAACCGCAAGGGTCGGCGTCGGGGTCGGAGCGACCGATGTACACTTGGGGGCGCAGAATGATTTCTTTCCAATTGTCTGAATTGATTTCATGTGCAAACCTCGATTTGGAGGTATGGACCAAGGCCATTTCGTTGCGGGCAAAGGGACGGTTTTCGCTTGCAAATTTTGGAACGATTAATCGGTCTATCACCACATAATCCGCCGAGGCAATGATGTCGCAGGGACGGCGCAAATCGGTAATCTTGCGGGCGCAATCCAAACTCCCCGCTCCCTCCGACAAAATCCGCACCTTGGGATGCATCCGCATAAAGGCATCGGACATGGCCTTGATGGGAAGAGAGAGGCTTCCCGCATGAAAGATAATCAAGTTGCCGCTTAGTTCACTTTTTTTTTTAGGGCGTCTTCCTCTATGTGGAACAGCCGGATTCTACTCAGCCCCTTAATGGCACGGTCTACCATCATGTCGCATCCGGCATAGGTAGAGAAACCCTCGCGGCCTTTTTCGCCCGATTTATCTCCTGCATACATCAAAATCATCTCGGCGCCATCGTTGCGGTTCATCAGCTCCGAAAACGAGACGGCGGCACGGTATCCGTCCAATCCTTCTACGGAAAACATTCCGGTACGCAAATCTTTGGCCGAAGCCTCAAAATGAGGCTTCATTATTTCTGACAACCACCAGCCGCCATAACCCTTAAAATCTTTGTAGCCCATTCCGTGTCCATACATTGCATTTGTATAGGTATTATACGGAATCTGCGCCGTCAGCTGTGCAAATTCGGGACTTCTGGCGTCCAAGGCGACCGACCTTCCGTCTGTCTGCTCAAAAACCAGCTCATGAGAAGCCTCATCTGTCCTGTCTCTGTCTACTATATAATCGCCTTTTAAGGAACGAATCGTGATAGAAGTGGGGGCCAAAATATTGCGCTCGCTTAGGCGGTCGCTTCCCGCCACCAATTTGGTGGTTGGAGGCAGGGGCCACAGTTCGCCTGTTTTTCCCGGGATAACTCGCGTAACATATTGCGCAATAATGATGTTATACATATTGGCGGCAAAAAAAATCTCGCCCCAGCTAAATACCGCCACCTCTCCGGCATCGTTGCGCAGTTCCACATAAATATCTATGGGGGGATAAAAGTCGTCCTTACTCAATTTGTCTACCTTAATGGCGCTCAGAATGTCGCAGAGGGCGTAGCCGTCATAACGGAACAGTCCCTCAAAAGCAATGGAATCGCCGCTTATCCTTGCCTCCCTAACGGTTACAGACCTGTATGGCATTTTTCTTAACTTGACCACCTGTTCCTTGGGAACTTCTCCCAACACGGTAATCCGCTTGGGGCCGGTTAATTTTGTGGCGTTTTCTTGACTGTAATAATTATTGGAGCCGGACTGCCACTGCCAAGTGGCGCCGCTTACGGCGTCGGGCAACCAGCGACAGGAGGAAATCAGACAAATACCGGACAAAAGGGACATAAGATAGAATGTTTTTTTTAACATATAATATAAGTTGAAGATTATTAGCAATTTATCCGCCGCTCACCAAATGGATAATCATTAAATCATCCCCCTCCCGAACCATGGTAGAGGCGTAGTCGTTTTTGTCTATCAAAGCGCCGTTTAGTTTTACAACCAACAATTTAAACCTAAATGATTTGCGCTGCATGACATCGGCAATGCTGAGTTCGCCGGCGTCGAACTCCTCGGGGCGATTATTAAGGGTGATTTTCAATTTTATGTGTCTTATGATTCGATACAAAAGTACAAAATACTTTTAATTTTCAACCATCCGATTGATGACGACCTCCATTTCTTTCTTACACGTAATACCGTTTTCATTTGTTATCCAATCCCTTACTGTTCATTGGCGGCAAAATTATCTTTTTGGTTGATAAAGTCTTTTAACAGGAATGAATAATAAAGCGGGATATTTAGCAATCCCTCATTGTATTCGAGGTTTTTTAAAGAAAAACGAATGCTCAATCTGGGATGATACTTGTTTCGATATACTCTTAAACTCTGTGCTTTAACGTTATAACCGGATTTCACTTCAATCGGAATAATTTGATTGTCATACGATATTACAAAATCCAGTTCACTTTTTCCTTTTGGTTGCAGAGAGTTGTCGGCATTCCCCATCCAATAAAATGATTCTTCAAAACCTAACGAACGAAGCTGCTGTAAAACAAATTGTTCAGTAAAAGCGCCCCCAAAATTCGACCAGATATTATCTTCACCCATCACTACGGACGAAGGCAGGTGCGTTAGGCGCCTCAACAAGCCTACATCTAGTGTATAAATCTTGAAGTCAGTATTATTAGCGTAAAACGACAAGGGTAATTTATCTCCATGAGGCACAAGGTCGATTTTATAAATCAGTCCTGCATCAATAAGCCAGTCAAGGGCAAAGGCGTAGTCGCGGCTACGCGCCGAAGGCTCAATCGTTTTATAGGTAAATTTGTGATTTTCTTTAGCAAACTGATTGGGGATGGCGCGCCAAAGATTGGCTATTTTTCGGGATTCTGTGTTTGATGTGTGCTTGCTAAAATCGTCCTTAAAATCAGACAGAATATTTTTAAGTATCGATTCAACGTTGATCATATTTTTATTTTCAGACCATTCATTAACAGCGGCAGGCATACCTCCAACGGCAAGATATTGCAGAAGGGCATCCCTAAACGACGATGAAAAAAGCGGCTTGCGAAGATTGTTGATGGCATCCCGCGCTTCATCTGACTGACTTTTCAAATCCATAGCCCAATAAAATTCTTCTAAATCCATGGGGTACAAACGCATCCTATCGACTTTGCCCACCGGAAAAGAGGTGCCGCCGTGAAGAGCAATGCCAAGCAGACTGCCGGTGGCTGCAATATGATATTCCGGAGCTTCTTCCCAAAAATATTTAAGAGATGTCAAGGCACGTGGCACTTCCTGTATTTCGTCAAAAATAACAAGTGTATTGTTTGGATGAACAGGCTTATTTTCCCTTATCGACAGGTAGTTAATAATGCGTTTAGGCTCAATGCTTCCTTCAAAAAGGTTGAGCAATTCCAAATCGGCTTTCTCAAAATTGACCCGAAGCACGTGGTCATAATAATCTTTGCCAAAAAGCGTTTCCAGCAGATAGGTTTTTCCTACCTGTCGGGCGCCCTCCAGTAACAATGGCTTGCGTTTGGGATGGGTTTTCCACTTTAGCAATTCCTGTAATAATCTTCGTTGCATCTAAAATTGTATTGCCCTGCAAAAATAGGAAATTTTTCACATTATTGGTACTAAAAATGTGGAAAAATAACCACAACTATACACGAAACACCGTTTTCATTTGTTTATCCTGCGTATACATGCGTAAACCATCGTTTGAAAACAGGGTCGAGAAAGACTAAACCATCTCTTGTTTTTTCGATGATATCTCGGTTTTGCAACATCTTTTTATTTTTCGATACGTTTTGCGGCGTACCCATATTGTATCTATTCATCGTTTCAACCGAAGTCAGACTCTGTTCGTTGTCACTAATCGCTTTCAATAGATTTAATTGACTTGCCGTCAGTGTGTCACATTCATTTTGGTAAAGCGGTAAATTGGTCTCAACTACTTGTTCAATGGCCTGTCGCAAAATATCAGCGTTTACCTCTTTCTCCGCTATATTCCACACAAAGAATGCCAATTGTTGAACATACCACGAGTGAGCATCCACCATTTGGACCAATTCCAGCGCATGGGCTTCCGAGATACGTTTTCCGGTTGCTTCAAAAGTACTCACAAGATAATTGACCCACTCATTTTCAGCAATTTTAGAAAGAAACATTGTTTGTCCAAAACGATAAAACGGTTTTGACGGAGAACTGAAAATATCCATCATCATATGTCGTTTACTTCCATAAAGACAATATGTTACATTTTGCTGATGTTGCCACACACTACGCATTTTTTGTTCGAGCGAATCAAACTCTTTTAGTTTTGCCAAATTTTGAAATTCATCGATACAAACTACTATTTTGATGTTTTTGGCTTGTGCAATTCTTTCCGGCAAATTTAATAATTCCAATTCGTTTTCTTTAATGACTCTCCGCTCCAAACCGATTGAAAAGTCGGTCATTGGGTCGGCGCCTATCGAAATTTTTGGCGAAAACGCTGCTAAATATTTCTTTGCTGTAGAAATCCACATTTCCCACTTGCTGTTAACGGCTTTAATCACAGCCAAAGCAAAGGATTGATAAAATTCATCTTCGCTTTTTATCGAAAAAGCATCTATAAAACAAGTCTTTATGTCTGACTGTTCTTTTACGAGTTCGGTCATGGCAACCTTTACCAACGACGATTTCCCCAACCTGCGAGGCGAAATCAGCATCGTGTTGATACCTGCCGAAAGGTTGTTTTTAAGCATTTGTTTCTCTTTCACTCGATTTACAAACGAAAGACCTTCGGCTAATTTGCCGTATTGAAATGGAAGTTTCATCTTTATTCATTTCTATTTGTCGGTACAAAAGTACAAAAACTTTTTATATTATCAACCACTTGGTTGAAAAATTTTTCAACTGAATAGTATTATACCATTTAGTTGATGACGACCTCCATTTCTTTCTTACACGTAATACCGTTTTCATTTGTTATCCACGCAGTTACCAATCCCGCATCATAAGAGTCGTACCAAATTACGCGGATGGAGTCGTTGGACTGACGGGTAATGAATCCGCCTTCTACCTGCCAATGAACAATGGTGTTTTCAATATTATCAAGTTGATATACAGTGGCAAAGTCGTTTTCCCCAACAACCGTATTCCCCAATAAAGGATGGTTAAAGTAGTGTTCCGATACACGCTCAAAGAGGAAGTCGGCTAATTCATGACAGATAACATCCATGATTTCATTCACCGAATTGTCCGACTCTATATACGGGTCATGGCCGGCGTCCTCGAACGGAATATAGCGTACAGGGACATCTTGAGATTTTAAGCGGGCATAAATGGGCGCCGAGCCGTAAATCTTTCCCAAAGAAGACAAAACCCTGTGGACAAAGTTGCCCATAAAATCTTTAAACGGGAGGCCCTCGTCACATGGAACGATGTCATCTGCCGTACCGTGAAACAGAAGCGTGGGAATGTTGTTGTTAAGCATATCCAAATTGGTAACGCCTCCCCACATCGAGGCCACGCCGGCTATTGTAAAGCGCTCTTTTAAATCGTTCCCCGAATCGTCCAAGCCGCCTAAGTCCTCTCTCACCCTAAACAATCCCCTGCCGGTAGAAGAATATACTTCGTCACTATCCATAAAAGCGGTTGTTAATGAGATGATTCCACCTGCGCTGCTGCCTATAAGGTATATCTGTTCTTCATCTATTCTAAACCTTTCTTTGTGATGCCCAAGGTAGCGCAATGCAGCCCTAACATCCTGTACCCCACGAAATATGGTTCTTTCGATGGCTCCGGGTGTGATGGAAGTGCCCAAGCGGTAGTTTATCGAAGCCAATACAAAACCCCTTTTTACCATATAATCGGTGATGATTTGCTGTAACTTGTTCTCCTTGTCGCCAAAGAAGAAGGCGCCTCCATGAACAAACAGGAGCAAGGGACGCTTTTTAAGTATATCATTTTGAGGATGATATATATCGAGCAATAAGGGAAGTTGCTCCATGTTTCTGCTAAAAAGAAATCCATTGTTTTGTCGGGATACGCTCAACATCTCGCTAAACCACTTTTTGTAATCATCTTTTGAGATATAATCGGTGGGCTTGGAGGTGTAATATCCAAGTGCGGCGCCATACTGTATCTCCTTTTGGGAGGTAATATTTGTAAAAATCTGATTCTTATAACGCTCCGGAAAATCCACTTTTGGGGGAACATCGCCAAAATAGCTCAAGCGAACGGTTTGTGAATCGATTCCCCATGTCGGGCATTGGGGCAGCAAGAGTTCTATTTCTTTTAATAACTGATTTACACTTATCTTATATGAACATGTGTCATTCCCAAAAACAAAAGTGGCGGCGCCGGTTGAATCGGCAAAAAATGATATTCTTTCTACAATCGCCCGATTATTGTCAACAAAACAAACTCCCGCCATTTGTGTGGAGTCTTCGCGAACAAGATAAAGTGTGCTTCCGTCTCTCATTAGGCCCGACAGAACCGTACCTCTAGGAAATATCGAATAGTCGTAGCTAACTATTCCGGTTTTTTTCTTTATGATTCCGCAGGAAGAGAACAACAATCCCGACAATACGGCGATGTAGCACAGGGTCTTCTGGAACACTTTTTAGAAATTATTAGATGTGGTGAAATAATTATTTAGGCAAAGGTAATAAAAAATTTATTCATCTCTTAGCAATATCTCTATCACCACGTCTGCCTGCATACAGGCCACCACGCCCACCCGCGGGGCTAAGGGTGGCATATCCTCCGACACTCCCGTGGCGCCGTCTCCACACACGATAAGATTGCCCTGCCGCACTACCCGTAGCGTTTCCAATTGGCCATAGCCGGCCATGCCCGAAGCCGCTACCAAGGGAATATCGGGCAGTTGGCGAAACATTTCTTCTATAAACCACGCCTTTTCTTCGGCTGCATCCATCGCTTCTA
>WRBG01000065.1 GCA_009784635.1 Bacteroidales bacterium
CGCCTCAATAAAATATTCCGGCCCCTTTTGAAAGGTAATCCGCCCCAAAAAGGTAACAATCTTATCGGTGACACCGCGCTCTACGGACACGGCGTCATGACCGGTAAAATCTACTCCGTTGTGTACGGTCGCCACCTTGTCGGGATGAATACCGTAGCGCTGGATGATTGTATTTCTGGTCAAATGACTTACGGCCATGACCTTGTCGGATTCCTGCATACCACGCTGCTCCATATCGAATACCTGCGAGTTGATGTTTTCTCCGCTCCGGTCAAATTCGGTGGCATGTACGTGTATGACCAAGGGCTTACCCGACACCCGCTTGGCTACAATGCCCGCCATATAGGTCAGCCAGTCGTGGGCGTGAATCACATCAAAGCTGTAATGAGCGGCAATGGTAGCTGCCACCATGGCGTAGCGCGCCACTTCTTCCATTAGGTTTGGCCCGTATTTTCCCGAAAACGTGTATTTCTTGCCCAATTCGCCCCACCACAGCTCCCGTTGCTGCAACCGGTCTCCCTCAAGCATCCGTGTATACTCCTCCGGAGCCACATAAGGCACCATGGCAGAATCCACCTTTAGAAACTGCACTTTTTCCAAAAGAAAATCAATCTCCTTTACCGTATTAAAAGCAGGTACATCGCTGGCATTGATGATGCGTACAGAGCTTTGGTCTTCGTCTCCGGACGCCGAGGGCATTACAAACAGCACTTCCACGCCCTGTTTGGCCAAAGCCGTAGTGAGTCCTTGACAGGCGGTACCCAATCCGCCGGCTATATGGGGAGGAAACTCCCATCCGAACATCAATACCCTCATAGCTATTTGTTGATTTGTTTCCTGTACGATTTTATCATCCTCAGCGACCTAAGCACCTCCGCCACGCTGGCCGCAGAAGAAGGACATCCGTGGGGCTGATGGGGAGGGTCTCCGTCGTATACCTCTGCAATGGAGCCAATTCCATGTACCGCTATATCTTCTTCAAAACCACGGAGCAAATCCATGGCCTGTTCGGCAAACCTTGGCCCCCTCAAGGCAAAACAAGCCTCTATATAGTGTCCTATCAACCACGGACGCACGGTCCCTTGATGATAGGCTTTGTCCCTATCTTCTTGATTCCCCTCGTAAAGCCCTATATACAGGGGATTTTTAGGCGCCAAGGTCCTCAATCCCCTTGGAGTCAACAATTCTGACTCTATCGCTTTTAATACCAAATCCTTATACTCATCCGCTATGGGACTGTAAGGCAGGGAGCAGGCAAACAGTTGGTTGGGACGCATGAATACATTTTGCCCTTCGGGACCTACATAATCGGCTAAATGCCTGCGGGATTCTACCCAAAAGGCCCTTATAAAACTATCTTTGGTACGTTCCGGCGCTTGTTCCCAATGCCGCACAAACTCGTCGTCTCCAACTTGACGGGCCACTTCCAAAGCAAACATCAAGGCGTTATACCAAAGGGCGTTTACCTCCACTTGATAGCCGGACCTGTGGGTTACGGGAACTCCGTTTACCTCGGCATTCATCCAACTCAGCGCCTTATCCGGAGCTTCTGCCCAAATTAATCCGTTTTCATGCAAAATAATCGCCGGATTACTGCCCTGTTCGTAGCCCCTCAGTATTTCTTTCATGGCCGACCCAAATTCCGCCCACAAAGCCTGCGGATTACGGGTTACCTCCAAATATTTTTGCAGGGTCCAAAAATACCAAAGCGAGGCATCGGCGCTTTCTATTTGGCTTGGATTTTTTTTCATCATGGTATCCAATACCAACTTACAGGTTTTTAGTCCCTCCTTTACATACAGGGTTAAACCGGGCAGGGCTACAAAGGTATCCAAGGCTACGTGGCCGCCCCATGGATAACCCGCCACTACATGGGCCTCTCCATTCCTGTGTATAATAAACTGACCTGCCGCTAATTCCAAACAATTACGGTAGCTGTCGCGGGCGGGGCGCTGTTCTAATACGGAATCAAAAAATCTTTTCAAAAGGGCCGGGCGCTCTTTGTCTAACGAGGCCGAAAAAACAACGGACTGACCTTTTTTGATGGGCAACTCAAAATAACCCGGCACAAAGAGGTCTTCTTCCGACTCAAATCCCCTGCGGGCTTCTTCTTGATAAGTAATGCCATAATACCAGTCGGGATGAGAAACAAATTCATTTTTGACATTGAGCTGCATGTAGAGCGGAGGAAATCCGGCGTAAAGCCGGGAACAAATACCGTTTTCTACGGGAACATATTTGGTGTTGGCATCCATATTGGCCTTGGTAAGGCTATGCACGTTTCTAAATGCAAGAAAAGGCTTGAGGCGGAGTATGGTTGGCGAATGCGCCTCCAGCAGGGTATAACGCAGCAACACTTGGTCTTTATTGTGTACCAACATGATTTCCTTACGAAACAAGACCCCGCCCACCCGATAGGTAATCGCCGTGTTCTTATTGATTTCAAAGTCTACAATGTACTTATGTCCGCGGGGTTCGTATATGGCTCCATAACGATGTATTCCCAAATTAAACGCCTTGTCGTGCTGCACGATGGTTTCGTCAATACCCGAAAGCAGCACGTGGTTGGCCCCTCCAAATTCATCTATGGGCGCTACCAGCAATCCGTGGTATTTTCTGGTATTGCAACCCACAATGGTGGTATTGGTATATCCTCCGGCCCTGTTGGTGGCAAAAATTTCGCGCTGCAAGGCGTATTCCAAATTTACGAGTTCCGCTTTATTAAAAGTCAAGTAGGCCATAGGCTTATATTTTTACGAATCCCTGCTTATACAACTGCAACATAAATTCAGCAATGCGGTATTCGTAGTTTTCCTCCTGTTGAAAATGCGCCGCCAATTGTTCGGCAATTCCCTTTACGCTGCGCTTTCCGTCTATCAAGCCCCAAACGGCCGTTCCGTGTTCATCCAAACGAATGCGGATTATGGCCGATTTGTTTCTTGGGACAAAATACCTTTGCATGAACTTACTTCTGAAACGGGGGAAGGTTATCACCAATAACCCTCCCTCGTTTTCGGTAGTAATATGTTTGCTAATCACGGGAATTAAATCAAACACATTCTGCTTCATCGCGTATTATTTTTTGAATTATGCCTGCTTGGTTTTTCCGCCCTCTTTCAAAGGAACCATAATCAAGTAGTAAGCCATAATGGCAACAATAATCAATCCGATAAAATACTGCGGTTGGCTAATGCCCAGCATATTCGAGAAGAACACATTGAAAATTGCAAACACGGCAACAAGCAGGCCCATTAGCGCCTGTCCGGCTATCAAGCCCGAAGCGAGCAACACGCCTGTATTCTCCGTAGTGAGTAGTTGTTTTTCATCGTATTTTCTGCGGGCAGTATAGATATCCAAGATTCCTTTAATCAAGCCCCCTGCAAAAATGGCACATACCGTTGCAAAAGGTAAGAACATGCCCACAAATATCAACATCGGACCTTTTATTCCCATAAGTATCAGAGCAGTGCCCATCAGCATACCTGCAATAATCAATACCCAAGTCATACCGCCATCTACCAAGGCCGTTGCAAGGTGCGCCATAAGGGTCGCTTGCGGAGCCGGAATTTCATCGCTTCCCACTCCGCCTACATAGCCTTGTTGAAGCCCCATGTTCACGTCTCCTTGATGCAAAATGATAATCACGCCAAAAAGAACGAGTCCCGAAATAACGGCGCCAATAATGTTACCTGTTTGCATTTTCCACGGCGTACCTCCAATGAGGTGTCCGGCTTTCAAATCTTGAAACATTTCTCCTGCAACTGCGGCAGATACGCAAACAATGGCCGCAACGCCCAAAACCGCCGCAATGCCTTCTTTTCCCGTTACGCCACAAGCCACTAAAATCAAACCTGTTACAACCAAGGCTGTAATCGTTAAACCGCTGACGGGATTACTGCTTGAACCGATAATACCCACTAAATATCCCGACACGGCGGAAAAGATAAAGGCCAAAACAATCATAACGGTTGAAGTAACGATTGCCACCAAGATGGAGGTGTTGAATATAAAGTAAGTAATCACAAACGTCAATGCGGCGGCCAAACAAATACCGATTAAGATATAAGCCGATTTCAAATCTTTTTCTGTCCGCTCTACATGTTCGCCGGAGCCTTGGGCTGTACGTTTCAAATCTTTAAATGCACGCATCAAGCCTGCGCCCAAACTATTACGCATCCGGAATAAGGTGAAGCACGCTGCAACCAACATTCCGCCGATGGCAATGATGCGCACGTATTCCCTCCAAACTACGCTGGAGGCGTTTAGCCATGCTTCTGTTGAGGCGGCATCTATTCCGGCATTGATGGTAAGTCCGCCTACAAACGTCTCGCCTAAAACCGCCAACAAAACAGGAACCATTAATCCCCAAGCGATAACCAAGCCGCTGAAGCTCAGAGATGCCAAACGTGGTCCAATGATATATCCCACGCCAAGATATGCGGGGCTGATTGCCGGTCCGCCTGCAAAGAAACCGCCTTGCAGCGTTTGTCCGTTTGCCAATGTAGCTGTGCCGGCTTTGAAAAATGTAGTCCAGCCCGTTGCAAAAAGTTTTAGTTCTCCGGCAATCTTTATCAAGGCTCCTCCTAACATGGCGATGAAGAGGAATTTTGAACCGCCCGACCCGCTTTGTCCGGATTTATGTATTTCAACGGCGGCGATACTTTCAGGAAACGGCAACTCTTTATCTTCTACCATAACGCGACGGAGCAGGGCTACAAACAATACGCCGAGCGTTCCCCCTGCTACCAAGATAAGAGATGCCGTTATATAACTACTAAGTGAAAAGAAATCCTCACCGGCCCATATTCCCGCAATAAAAAACGCGGGGAGCGTGAAGATGGCGCCAGCAGCCACCGATTCTCCGATTGAACCTGCCGTACGTGTGAAGTTTTCTTCGAGGAGTGTTCCTCTAAAAAGGCGTAAAGCCGCCATTCCAATAACTGCTGCGGGGTAAGTCGCAGCGATGGTCATACCTGCTTTTAGGCCTAAGTACGCATTGGCTGCGCCCAGTACAACAGATAGAACCAAACCAATGAGTAACGCTCGTAGCGTAAACTCTTTCATATTTGTGTCCGCCGTAACAAGCGGAACAAATTTGTTGGCACTTGATGAATTTTGTGTGTTCATATGTTTATGTCGTCATTTTTGGCAAAGTTAGTCAAAATTTTTTCAAAACCATAGCCGTCCGCGCCGGAAGATATAGGGATAACTTATTATCAGGAGCTTGCCAAATGGTAAAATGCTCTATATCGGCATTGTTTCTGGAGAATCCTCCAAAAGTCGAAGCATCGCTGTCCAAACAAATTCTGTACTTTCCGGCATCAACGCCAAAACTGTAGCCCGAATAAGAGTGTTGGGGATGAACATTGAATACAAACAGCAGGTGGCCCCGCGTAAAAATCAATACCTTGGATGCGTTGTCCTGTACTACGATTCGAGGAGGGGCAGAAAAAAGCGATTCTTCCCGCGCCAAACGAATCATGGCGGCATCAAAGGCCTCCAAACCTTTGTACTTCAAATCCGGATGGTCGGCCAAACTCCATTGGCGGCGGGCGTAAGCATAACTCCACGCATTGCCTTCCCTTGGAAAATCAATCCATTCGGGATGACCAAATTCGTTGCCCATAAAAGTGAGGTAGCCGTCTCCGGCGGCGGCCAAGGTCAGTAGCCTAATCACTTTGTGCAGGGCGATGCCCCTGTCTACCTCCAAATCCCTGCTCAATATGTCCATAGAGTCGTACATCTTGGCGTCAATCATTCTAAATATAAGCGTTTTATCTCCAACCATCGCTTGGTCGTGGCTTTCGGAATAGCTGATGGTGCGTTCGTCGGCCCGTTTATTGGTCAATTCATGGAAAAGCTCGCCCATGTCCCAGCTTTCGTCGGGTCGCTCCTTGAGCCATTTAATCCACAAATCAGCCACCCCCATGCTCAACCGGAAATCAAAGCCCATGCCTCCGTCCAAAAAAGGAGCCGCCAAGCCGGGCATACCGCTGACGTCTTCGGCAATGGTAAAAGCTTGGGCATTACGCTCGCGCACCAAGCGATTGGCCAAAGTAAGGTAGATGATGGCGTCCTCGTCTTGACTGCCGTCAAAATAGCTGTCGTAGCTTCCAAAATCCCGACCTAATCCGTGGTCGTAATACATCATGCTGGTAACTCCGTCAAAACGGAATCCGTCAAAACGATATTCTTCCATCCAAAATTTGCAGTTGGAGAGGAGAAAGCGCAGCACTTCGTTTTTTCCGTAATTGAAGCAACGCGAAGACCAAGCCGGATGCTCGCCCCGCTCTCCAGCATGAAAATAGAGGTCGGTAGCGCCGTCAAAACGGCTCAATCCCTCTACCTCGTTTTTTACGGCGTGAGAATGAACAATATCCAACAATACGGCTATTTTGTATTTATGTGCTTCGTCTATAAGGGCTTTTAGCTCGTCGGGCGTTCCAAAACGGGAACTTACGGCAAAAAAGTTAGACACTTGATAGCCAAAAGAGCCGTAATAGGGATGTTCTTGAATAGCCATCAATTGAAGGGTATTATAGCCCAATGCGACTATTCGGGGCAAAACGACTTCTCTAAATTCATTAAACGTATGTACCCGCGGCTCCTCTCCGCCCATGCCTATGTGCGCCTCGTAAATCAAAGGATATTTGGGCTTTGGAGGCGCTTTAAACCTCCAGCGGTAGGCCTTTGGCGGCTCCCAAACTTGGGCCGAAAAAATAAGCGTTTGGGCATCCTGTACGCAACGCCTCGCATAAGCAGGCAAACGCTCTCCTCCTCCGCCCTCCCACTCTATGTACCATTTGTACAACATGCCATGGCTCAAAGCCTTGGATGGAAGATTCAGTTCCCAGTTTCCTTGACCTACGGGGCTAAAGGCAAACTCCGGCTTCCGCGCCCAGCCATTGGCTTCATAAATCAGATACAGGGCTTTAGCATGAGGCGCCCACTCCCTCAATACCCACCCCCGCTTGGTCCGGTGTACTCCATAAAAAAGATGATTGTCGGAGGCGGAACTGAGGGGCTTCATTCCTGCCAATTCCCTCATTGTAAGCACACTTTGCTCATGCCGCCTCCGAATCACCTTTTGGTAAGGCTCCAACCACGGGTCGTTTTCCCAAAGCGCCAAATGCAATAATGTATGATTCAATGACTCAATGTTTAAATTTTAAATACCAATTTGTAAAGGTACACAAATTTTAGATTGCTTGCCAAGATATCAATCATGCACACCTTCACATCCGTCATTATTGCCCCCAATTTCATTAAAAAATATACTATTATTGCCCCCAATAATAATAAAAAGTGTATCTTTGCGCTGTGTACAAAATATTTAACAAATTGGCAGTATCATGATTGATAACTATTTAAATAGACTAATCGATGCAGACTTATGGGAGTGGAAAAATTCCGAAAGCAGAAAACCGCTTATTTTGCGAGGCGCAAGGCAGGTCGGCAAGTCGTCGGCAGTCCGCGAGTTGGGCAAAAAGTTTGAAAATTTTCTGGAAATAAACTTTGAAAACAAGGATTATGCGGGAGCAAAACGTGTTTTTGAACGACATTCAGACCCGCGATTGATTTGCGATGAACTTTCGGCCATATACGAAACGCCCGTTACGGCAGGGCAAACACTGTTGTTTCTCGATGAGGTTCAATCTTGTCCGGACGCCATTTCATCCCTACGATATTTCTACGAACAAATGCCTGCTCTTCACGTTATTGCCGCCGGTTCACTCTTGGAATTTGCGCTGCAAAAAATTCCCTCTTTTGCAGTGGGCAGGGTACGGTCCATGTATGTGTATCCGTTTTCGTTTGAAGAATTTTTGCAGGCGATGGGACGAGGCATTTTACTTGATAAATTAAAAGCTGCAACACCTCAAAATCCTTTGTCTGAAGAAGTTCACAATAAGCTAAAAGAGCTTTTGTTGCGTTTTATTGTTGTTGGTGGAATGCCCGAAGCGGTGTCAAAATATGCTTCGGGAGGCTCGCTGCTTGACTGTCAAAACGTATTGGATGAGTTGACCGAAACGCTTTACAACGACTTTGCAAAATACAAACAACGGGTACCGGCAACCCGCTTAGAAGAAGTTTTTTCGGCGATTATTGCCCAAACGGGACAAAAGTTCACCTTCTCCAAAGTCCATACTTTGGCCAATCAAGTGCAGATGAGGGAGGGCATAGAATTGTTGAAGATGGCAGGTTTGGTTTATGCGGTAACGCATAGCTCGGCAAATGGCCTGCCCTTGGCTGCTGAAGCCAACCCCCGCTATAGAAAATTCATGATTTTCGACACGGGAATTTACCAGCGTTTCCTGCGCTTAGATATGACCAATCTGTTGCTTGAAGAAAAGATGGAACAAATCAATAAAGGCGCTTTAGCCGAAATGTTTGTGGGCACCGAACTGGTAAAGTCGCAAAACAACCGCCTGCCTGCCGAACTCCATTATTGGCAACGCGAAAAAAACGGCAGCGCCGCCGAAGTAGACTACCTCATACAACATGGACAAAACATTGTGCCTGTTGAAGTAAAAGCGGGAACAAAAGGAGCCATGCAGAGCATGTTTCTGTTTCTTGCAGAAAAACAGCGCCCATTCGGTATTCGCTGTTCCATGGAAAACTTCGGCGAATTTCAAAACATACAGATTTACCCGCTGTACGCTATCTCCTCTACCTTTTGCTCTACCGTGCGGAGGTAATCCCTGCAATGCTTTACTAAGAAGGCGGCGCGCTCCAAGTCGGAGGCGGCGCAGGACAAATCGGTTTGGTCGTTTTCCCAGAGGGGCAGGTTGAGGTGGGTGGGGGTCAATAGATGAATCAGTATTTGTCATAACCGATTACCTTCAAAACACCATCCTGTATTTGCAGAATCGCAAGGGATGTTATAACTCCAATTCGTTTTATCAAACGCTTTTTCGATACGGAACGTATTTGGAAACAGTCTATAGAAGATTTCTTTGTTAATCCGTTTTGAATGGAAGGGTTTGTTGCTATCATCCACGGGGCTACGACATAATGTTCTTTCCAATCGGTAACAGGAGCAATGATTACCAAGGGCAATTTACCTAACTGGTCATCATTGATAATCACAGCGGGGCGTGTTTTGTTCATCTCAGCACCAACCGTAGGGTCTAAATCTATCAACCATATTTCACCTTGCGTCATAAAAATCCTCGCAATCAAGTTGTGTAAACGCGGTTAGATTTTCATCGGTCATATAGTCGGCGTACAACCGTTCTGCTGCCGTTTTTAACGAAGGTTGCTCTCTTTTTCGTATCGAATGGATAATACGCTCGGCTATCAGCATTTGTTGCGGTAGCGACAGACGATTTACATTGCGCATGATTTCCAGTGTTTCCATGTTATATGCTTTTAGAATTACAAAGTTATAGAAAATTTTCAATCAACAATAATCCCTTGTCCTTTCATTTCTTTGCAAAAAATATGTAACACTCTGATTGTATGGCTCATTTTTTCTTTTTGGCAAATACTGCTAAATAGTGATATGAACCCGTTTCACCGTACTTTTTATCGATTTTTTTGACAACTCTGAGGATTTTTTATCTTTGCACTCAAGAAACTCAACTATGAATGCTTCTCCTCAAATATTTTCTACGTGCGCGCGAGACATCGCGCAAGGATATTTATGTGGTAAAGCTCTGAGAGAGAGAGAGAGAGAGAGAGAGAGAGAGAGAGAGAGAGAGAGAGAGAGAGAGAGAGAGAGAGAAGAGGGGGCGCGGGGGGGGGGGGGCG
Organism: Bacteroidales bacterium; assembly: GCA_009784635.1. Classification (GTDB taxonomy): domain Bacteria; phylum Bacteroidota; class Bacteroidia; order Bacteroidales; family UBA932; genus WRBG01. The sequence continues at coordinate 9,751 of WRBG01000065.1, forward strand.
AAGAGAGAGACAGC
>WRBG01000066.1 GCA_009784635.1 Bacteroidales bacterium
AAAAACGGGCTGCAAAGATAATGTTTTATTTGGATGTGCAAAAAAGTTGCATTTTACAAATATTTGGAAGTACGGCAAGCAAGCGGCTGCTTGCGCCGGTATGCAGGACGTTAGCCGCCGTTTATCTGACTGATGGTGCGGCGTTTTCATTTTGCTAAATACTTGCGACAAAATCCTTAAACAAAAGTACCTTTTGCGACTTTTCTTTATGAAACAATAAATGCTCAAAATCTTGCAATTTCAATTTTAAGTTTGTTTTTTCGATTTTGGCAAATAACGCCGCTTTTAATTCTGCTTTGTTTTTTATGTTGCATTTTACGGTAAGATATTGATAATCCGGCTCTGTTTGATGTAAAAGAAACATTGTATCATAAAAATCGCGCCCTTTTGCACGAGAGAGCAACGCCGAAATTTTCATTGCGCAAAGCACACTGTCGGGCGGTACAGGAAACGGAAAGAAAAAACCTAAACGTTTGATATTTACCACATTTCGCTTGTAATCAAAACCCTGATTTTGCGTTTCTACCTTGATTAAAAAACGTTCCTCTTTGTAACCCGAAAGTCCCATTTCAAACAGCAATTCGGGAAAATAGATATTCCGACGAAATGCTTGTAATTTTTCGTTTTGCCTGTCGCGTATTTCGACACGCAACCCCGAACGCTGCAAAAAAACAAGAATATCGTCAGTCATTTTAAAAAAATCGCTCTCTGAAAAATCTTTGCAATCGAAGTCCAAATCTTCTGAAAAGCGGTCAATACCCTTTACCAAACGCAGATTCGTGCCGCCGATAAACGCTATTTTTTCGAGATAAGCAGAAGAAGATAAAAAGTCCATAATGTGCAGTTGTATATACTCTTTGAGCATATATTTTCTGAAAAGCGGGTTTTCCTGCACATCGGCAGGGAAATAGGTTTTTATTTGTTGCAGGTCAATCATATTTCATATAAATTTGTGAAAATCTCAACTCGCTTTGCCAACTTTTTATTATGAAACGTATCTACATACAATGCCAATTTGCCGATATTCAATTCATTGCGAACAAAATCTTCGTCGAAACGCAGATTTTCTATTTCACTTTTGGTATTGTAAAATGGGTAGAGATAAAGCAAATCAAGTATCGCCTTTTCAGGCGTAGCCATGCTGATAGTTCGGTTGCCAAATGGCTTTTGCTCATAGCCGAAAAACAAATCGGGTTTGATTTTTTTATATGAAAATTGCGCCGCATTGTTCCGAAAATCGGCAGTTTTCAACGAACTTACAGCAGTAATCTGCGTAACCGCTTCGGGAATAATACCGTAAAAGGCAAGCGCAGTATGCAAACTGATGTAAGACGGCTTATAGATAAAATTTGACAGGAATAACGCGAAATTCGGCTGTGAAACCACCTCTTGAAACGCATAAAAACCTTGTCTCAACTTCACAATCAACCCATGCCGCTGCCAACGGGTAAGGTTATTAGGTGAAAAATTTGGAAACACAGCATTAACTTGATGCACCGAAAACGCCCCAAGCTCAATAAACCGATTTCTACATTCAAGATACGTCATTTTATTTCCATTTTTCTGCAAATATAGTGATTTTTGGAATCGTTGCACTATTGCACCCTCGCTCATTTACACAGGCACACCATCTTCTTCTCTTCAAAGAAAGGATGACTAAACCATTGAGATATATGAACTTCTTTGATTTGGCAAGGTGGGATGCCGAGGAGTTGGGCGCTGTCTATTAGCTCCTTGTCCAAATTTCCCCCCTTGAGACACATCATGCCTTGGTCGGTCTTGTCCCATACCCAAAAAATAAGTTGGCTAAGGGGGGCGACTGCCCTTGAAACAACAAAGTCAAATCGCTGTTGGATATTTTCTGCCCGAATTTGGGACGCGGAAACATTTTTTAGTCCCACCCTTGCTGCTATATCGTTGACCGCGAGGATTTTTTTGGCAATGGAGTCGCAGAGGAAAAATTGCGTTTGGGGAAAAAGAATGGCCAAGGGAATGCCCGGGAAACCTCCGCCTGTGCCCAAGTCTAACACATAAGCTCCAACGGGAAAAGAAAAATATTTGGCCATAGACAAAGAATGAAGTACGTGGCGCAGGTAGAATTGGTCCATATCCTTACGGGAAATGAGGTTGATGCGTGCGTTCCAACTTTGGTAACAGGGGCCTAAGGCGGCGAATTGCTGCTGCTGTTGGGGCGTCAAGTCGGGGAAATATTCGGTTATGAGCTTGTAATCCATTGCGAAAGTATTTTTTTAGCACGGTGAATCCTTGTTTTTATGGTGCTAAGGGGAATGGCAAGTTCTCGCGCAATATCTTCGTAGGCATAATCGCGGAGAAAACGGAGGCGGGCCGGTTCGCGGTATGTGGGCTTGAGTCTGTTGATGTAATGAATGAGTTGTGCGGCTTCTTCCGAGTCAATCATTTCTGATTCGGGGTCGTTGGAAGTTGAAATATCTTCGGCCTCAGGTATCTGTACCAATGCCCTTTTCTTGCGGGCATAATCAATACAGGTGTGGTGGGCAATGGTATACAGCCATGTGCTAAAGGCAAATTGGGGATTATAGTGTTCCAATTTGCGAAAGGCCTTGTCAAAAGTGATGAATATCATATCTTCCACCACATTGCCCAAATTAAAATGTTGTTGAATATAAGAAGCCAAGCCTTTTTTGTGGCGATGGAGCAGTAGGCTAAAAGCTTGAGGGTCTTTTTGTAAAGCTAAAACGACTAATTCTCGGTCGTCGGGAATGTACTCGTTGGTCATAGTCGTACAGCCCTGTATATATGAACAAAAGGAGCCATGAGGTCCCATGCAAGAAAAGGAAAGGCCAAGCCTTTGTCGTCTAAAATATTGCGAACGCCCAAATAGAGAAGAAGTACCGAGAGCAGGCGCAAAAAGAGCAGGGATGCAAAAATCAAGACAAGTTCTAAGCGGGGATAAAAGACGGCGATACAGGCTCCGGATAAGCCGTAAAAAGCCAACCGGATGATAGACTCCATGAGCATGGGGTATTTGGTGTATTTGGGACTCAAGGAAAAGGAGCGCTTTTCTGTTTTGCGGTAACGATTCCATGATTTTACGTCAAGTTTAATGCGCGAATGGGTAACCCCCGCTGCCTGTACGCAAATCCCGCAGTTTTTGCGGGAGGCCAATTCTCCAATCAGAACACGGTCCGGAAAATGTTCCCGACTCAAGCGGACATTCAGCCCGTTGTTGTCGTAAAACAGGGATTTTTTAAAGAGCAGGTTGGCTCCGGTGCCCGTATAGGGGCGACCTGTGGCGGCCCGTCCCATATAGTGCAGGGCGTATTGCAAAAAATCACAGCGTATCCATTTGGAGCAACGATAATGGGTGCGGTGGCCCAAAACCAATTCTTTGCGGTTACCGTAGGCCATTGCCATGGAGCGTATCCAATGGGGGCTTTTGACATAGCTATGGGCTTCTATACACAGAACAAGTTCGTATTTGGCGGCACGGACGGCCATGCCCAAAGCTAAGGCGGGGGCGCGTCCAAAACTGTCGTCGGTGTGGGTAGTACGCACTTGGAGGTGGGGATATTGCTCCTGCAACACGCGCAAAAGAATTTCGGAATTATCTTGGGACCTGTCGTTTACTACAATGACTTCGTAGCAGGGATAATCCTGTTCCAGCAGGGTGGGTAAAATACGCTTGAGGAGTTTGTATTCGTTGGTAACGCATAATATGACCGAAACCGGTGGCCATGTATCGGGAGCAGGAAGGTAGGCCTTGTTGCGGGAATAGGCCGGTTGTCTATAAATAACAAGCTGATAAATGGTAATAAACAGGAAGAGCAAAAAGGCTAAACCTATTGCATACCATTCCATCGGGCTAAATAAAGAAATCAAGGTATTCATATTAATGTGCTGCTAACCAATGTTCTCCTATTCCACAATCTGCAACCACCGGCACATCGAGCCGGGTGCTTTGTTCCATTTCGGTCTTGACTGTTTCCACAAGTATTTCCATTTCGGGCTTATAAAGGTCAAAAACCAATTCGTCATGTACCTGCAAAATCATGCGGCTGCGTAGTTTTTGATTAGCCATCCTGCGGGCGATGCCAATCATGGCCACTTTAATCATGTCGGCGGCGCTGCCTTGGATAGGGGCGTTCACGGCGTTACGCTCGGCCAATCCCCTGACTATCGCATTTTTGGAATAGATGTCGGGGAGGTATCTTCGGCGACCTAAGAGGGTGCTTACGTAGCCCTTGCTTTTGGCCGATTCAATCTGGTTTTCGATATAGTCTTTGACTTTGGGATAGGTTTTAAAATATTCTTCAATCAGCGCTTTGGCCTCTACGCGGGAAATGTGCAGACGCTGAGATAGTCCAAAAGGAGAAATGCCGTAGATAATCCCAAAATTGGCAGTCTTGGCGCGGTTTCGCTGCTCTTTGCTCACTTCTTGGGGCAGGCAATGAAAAATTTTGGCCGCCGTAGCCAAATGGATATCGGCTCCGCTTTTAAAATCTTGTATGAAAGAAGGGTCTTGACTCAAATGGGCCATCACCCTTAATTCGATTTGGGAGTAGTCGGCAGAAAGCAGGAGGTAGTCTTGGGACCGAGGCACAAAAACCCTGCGCAATTCCCTTCCCCGTTCTTCTCGAATTGGAATGTTTTGTAGGTTAGGTTTTTGGGAGCTGAGCCGGCCTGTGGCGGTAAGGGCTTGGGTAAAGGTGGTGTGTATGCGTCCGTCTTGGGGGTTAACCAAGGCCGGAAGCGGTTCTATATAGGTGCCGAGTAATTTACTGATGTACCTGTATTCCAAAATAAGGGGGATGACGGGGTGCCTGTCGGAGATGGCCAACAGGGTTTCCTCGTCTGTGGCGTATTGTTTTCCGGCTGTTCGTTTGGCTTGGGCATCCAATTGCAGCTTTTCAAACAACACAATGCCTAATTGTTTGGGCGATGATATATTGAGTTGCGGTTCTCCGCATAGCTCTCGAATTTGATGGGTCAAGGCGGCCAAATCTGCGGCGCATTGTGCCCCATAGGCTTTAATTCGGGGAATATCGAGCTTGATTCCTTCTAACTCCATACGGGCCAAAGTAGAAATCAGCGGCATTTCTACAGAAGTGTAGAGCTGTTCCATTTCCTGCTCCCTAAGTTGTTGCAGAAGCAGGGGCTGCAAGGAGAAGGAAGCTAAGGCGGCGGCGCAATGCCTTGCTTTTTGCTCCTCGGATACCTCCTCTGCTATGGGTTCAAATAGAGAGGCTTGCTTGGCTTTTTGCCGGTCTTCCTGTGGAAGCTCCATATTCAAAAAGCGTTGGGTCAAAGTATTTAGTTGGTGAGACCTTTCGGGATTAAGCAGGTAGTGCATCAATTCGATATCGTGGACAAGGCATTGAGGCTCTATGCCCTCCCGTATAAAAAGGCGGAGGAGGGGTTTGAGGTTATGCCCTGTAAGCGTGTTGCTTGGGGATTCCAACCAAGAACCAAAATGGCGGACGTATTTTTGCCTCAGCGTTTCGGTAGAACAGTTCAGCCAGTATACCTGTTGATTCCGACTGCAAACGGCCAGCGCCATCAGCGATTCGGGGGTATCGGAATCCTGTGCAAACAGGGGAACCATGGCGTACAAAGCGGCAGCCTCCGGCAATTCATCTTCTACAACGATGGGGGCAAGCAACTGTCCCTTTTCTTCCTCGGCTTGCTCTATATCGGACGGGGTAAAATTGGGGTCAAAGAACCGGTATAAAGCGGGGATGACGGGGCGGAGCGAGTGAAACTCGTATTCTTTAAACAGGGCCTCTAACTCTTTGAGTTTGGGATTTTGAACCTTAAAATCGTCTTCTTCCCAAAAAAAGGGAACAGAGGTGCATATGGTAACCAACTCCTTGGATAGGGTGAGCTGCCGGAGGTTGTCTTCTATGCTTTGGCGCTGTTTTTCGGGCAGTTCGGCGAGATGGGCCAAGAGGTTTTCGACGCTTTTGTAGGCGGCTATCAGTTTTTTTGCTCCTATTTCCCCAATCCCGGGCACACCGGGCACGTTGTCGGAAGCATCTCCTTGAATCGCCAAAATATCAATAATTTGCTCCGGTTTGTCTATGTTATACTTGGCACAAATGTCCTTTTCTCCCCACAATTCCCATTCATCTCCTCCGCGGCCGGGCTTGTATTGGAAAATATGGGGCGAAACCAATTGACCGTAGTCTTTATCCGGCGTAACCATGTAAACCTCAAATTGTTTTTCTTGGGCAGCCTTAGCTATGGTGCCCAACACGTCGTCGGCCTCAAAACCTTCTACCATACAGACGGGTATGTTAAAAGCCTCTAATATATGACGAATCATGGGCAGGGCGCTTTTGATGACTTCCGGAGTTTCTTGGCGGTTGGCCTTGTAGAGGGCATAATTTTGATGCCTAAAGGTCTTGCCTCCCGGGTCAAATCCCACGGCCAAATGGCTGGGTTTTTCTTTGAGGAGTAAATCAATAAGCGTTTTGGTAAATCCAAAGACTGCCGACATATCTTGACCCTTGCTGTTTATCATGGGGCGGCGGATAAAAGCGTAGTAAGCCCTGTACATCAAGGCGTGTCCATCCAATAGAAAGAGTTTTTTCATAGGTTGTCCAAGGCAAACCACTCGGCAAAGGAGTTGGGGGTTTCGTATAATCTGATGCTAAAGAGTTTTGCAGGCTCTGGAATGGCGGGCGCGAGCAAAGAAGCAAAATGGATGCAAAGCTGTTCGCAGGTGGGCTGAAAAGGCAATACCAATACGTTTTGGTATTCTTCCCTTAGGGCTTGGGTTAGAGGGGCGTCTTCGCGCAGCAGCAAGGCATGGTCAAATGGTTGAATAATAAGCAGATTTACTAATTCTTTAAGTGCGCCAAAATCCATAATCATCCCGTTTGTGGGATGGGCGGAGCGGTTGTCGGGAACGCCGGAAACAGTTACCCGCAACAAGTAAGAATGACCGTGTATGTGGCGGCACTTTCCCTCGTATCCCCTAAGGGCATGGGCGCCCTCGAATCGGAACTCTTTGGTTAGTCGGATGATATTCATACAGAGTGGTTCGGATGATGACCCCAAAGCTACGTAAAAAAATCCGAATAGCGATTCCATCTAATAATTTGTAATTAAATTTGCGATTATGCTAATGATTTTCTAAATTTGCAAAAAAATATCTAACACCATGGTTAAAGATTTAAACAGTGTCCTTTCGTTAAGCGCACGTAACATGAAGCGCTCTGCTATTCGCGATTTGCTTCATATAACCTCTCGTCCGGGAATGATTTCTTTTGCGGGCGGTTTTCCCGACCCCAATACCTTTCCCGTAGAGCAACTTAAAAGCATTATGCAGGATGTTTTGAACGAGGAAAGCGTATCTGCCCTCCAGTACGGCACCACCGAAGGCAACGTCCGCCTGAGGGAAGCCCTTGCGCAGCGCTACCAAAAAGAGGGACTTCAAGTTACTAAAGATAACTTTTTGATTACCACCTCTTCTCAACAAGCTATTGACCTTGTGTCCAAAGTGTTTCTTGACCCGGGCGATACTTTGGTTTGCGGATTGCCCTCTTATTTAGGCGCTTTGCAGTCGTTTTCTGCCTATCAAGCCTGCCCCATTGGCATTCCCAAAGACGAGGAACTTAATACCGTGGTACGCGCCTTGATTGCCAGCGGTAAAAAGCCCAAATTTATCTACGCGATTCCCGATTTTCAGAATCCGTCCGGCGTTACGATGACCAAAGAACAAAGGCTTGAGGTGATAGATGTGGCTAAAAAGTACGACTTGTTGATTATAGAAGACAGTCCCTACAGAGAATTGCGCTTTGAGGGTGAGGCAGAACCCATGATGTATGCTTTGGACGATTCCAATCGGGTAATTACCTTGGGCACGTTTTCCAAGATTTTTGTTCCGGGCTTCCGTTTGGGCTGGATTATTGCTCATCCCGATATTTTAGAAAAGTTAGTGGTTGCCAAACAGGCTACCGACCTTTGCGCCCCTGTTTTTGACCAGTGTGTGGCCGCCCGTTTTGTAGACAGCGGCGCTATGGATGACAACATCAAACTGACCATCGAAAATTACCGCAAGAAGCGCGAAAATATGTTGGCTGCATTTAGAAAATATATGCCTCAAGGCGTTAGCTGGACCGAACCCGATGGCGGCCTGTTCCTCTTTATGACCCTGCCTCCGCAGTTTGACGCTACGGAACTCTTTCACATGGCCATTCAAGAGAGCGTCGCTTTTGTTATCGGCGAAGCCTTCCACTGCGACGGCTCCGGTAAAAACACCCTAAGAATCAACTACTCTTACATGCCCGAAGACAGGGCGGAAGAAGGCGTCCGCCGCCTCGCCGCCGCTATCCGTAAAATGATGGGAGAGACGGCTTAATCATTGCGGTCGGGCTTTGGCTCTATCTTATCCGTCCGGTTTTTCGTATAACAACACCATCTGTGGTAATACCTTCCAATACTATGGAGTAGGTGGTGTTGGAGTCGGCGGTGTAAAATTCGATATGCGCCGCGCCGTCCGTTACTTGCACATTAGGTTTCCAGTAAACGGTGGTGCGCAGGTCGGGGCTTGAACTGTTGCGCTGCGCATCTGTTTCGTATTTGGGCGAATAAAATTCCGCAGCCCGCTTGTAGCCTGTGGGCGTAACCGTAGCCATGTGGAGGGTGGGCATACGTATTTGCGCTCCGCCCCAATCGGGGGTAATCAGTACGGCGCCGCCGGCTCCTTCTACGCCAAAAACATACGAGGTCGGAGCCGGCAACACCTCCACCCGCTTAATGGGAATACCTGCCAACATATCAAGAGGCAATTTCCATACATCGTCGTCAAACACAATTAAAGCAGGTATTTGATGCATACCCAAAGGAAGAACAAACACAATTATCTCGAAGTCTTGTTCAATCACTCGTAGGTAGGGCATCTGTTTGAGTATATTAACAATGTCTATGGGATACCTGTCTATAACCACCTGCGGTGCTGCTCTACCCATGATTTCCGAAGAATAAATGGACCTCCCTTCTTCTTCCCTCCTTTGCGCCGTAACCACTGCCGCCGGTATCTCATAACTCCTTACTCCGTGTTCTTCCATATATTTTTGGTCTGATTTGGCTACATAATTGCTGAAGTTGGGGTCGGTAACTCTTGGACGTGCGGCTGTAGAATGAGTAGCGATGATGGGAAGCTCCGGATTCAAAGAAAGTTCCACACGCCGGTTTCGATAGGTGTGGGCGTGTATTACATAGCGGGTGCTGTCGGGAAATTCAAAACCGGAAATGCGAAAGTTCCCGAATCTGTCGGTTTTGACCTCCTGCATAAACTCCAATTTGGGCGCCATCATCCATACGGAACCGTCCCGTACCGCCCTGTCTGTCAATACTTCCTTTACGGAACCCGAAAATTCCTTACCACCTTCTATGTAACCGTTAGGCTCTTCCATAATCCCTCTTGCCGCGGATGGAATATCGTACCTCCTCCAGCCCTGTGTGAGCATCAATGCGTCAAGGGATTCGGCTGCAACAGGGTCGTTACTCAGATAGTAGTTGGCGTCTTCTATATGTCCCCTAAGTTCGGACGATAACAGCAGGTAAGAAGCTATGGTCATGCTGCTGTCCGGAAGCAGGTCGCGGTCGTCGGTGACGGAAACGGCAAAGGAACCGTTATTGTCATAACCTTCCGGAAGGTCGAGTTTAACCTCCACTTTTACCGGCATCCGTCTGCCGTAATCGGTC
>WRBG01000067.1 GCA_009784635.1 Bacteroidales bacterium
AGGGCGGCGGTGCCGGAGCCTGAGGTGCCCATCCCAACACCTCCCGCCACGCCGCCGACATACCAATTGCCGCTGATATTGCCCGTAGCATAGCTGTTGCTTATGCTGCTGCTCATGCTGAGGTTGGTGCCAATAAATCCCGCCACACCGCCGACATAGTCACGGCCGCTGACATTGCCCGTAACATAGCAGTTGCTTATGGTGCTGTTACGCATATACCCCGCCACGCCGCCGGTAAAATTATTGCCGGTAACGCCGCCTGCGGCAATTTCTACGCCAAGGTTTTGAATACTACTGTTTTGTATCCAGCCAAAGAGTCCCGTATCGTCTGTGGTACGATTGATATAAAGTCCCGATACCTTAAAGCCGTCGCCATCAAAGTGTCCGCGGAACGGACGTTCGATGGTGTTGTCGCCTATGGGAGTCCATTCTGCGCCGCCTAAATCAATATCGGCAATAAGTTTGTAGTATAAGCCCGCCGGCTCGGTACCCGAAGTTGCGTTTACCCTTGTGCCCAACGCTTCTAATTCGGCGGCGTTCACTATTTCTACAGGCGCTGTGTTAAAAATGCCATCACCGTTCAAACGCACATAGAGGGTGGTGGTGGCGGTAACAGGAAATACAGCCTTGGTTCCGTTAGGGTTATCGGTTGTGTACCAGCCTGTAATGACACGATTGGCATGGAGCGTTATCAGCGCGTCAAGTTCCGCTTGGCTAATGTCGGAGGTTGAAGTAACCGTGGCAGGAGTGTCAAGGGAGCCGTAAAGAGTTACGGTCATAATGACTGCCGTTACGGTTATGGTTTCTACTCCAACTATGGTAATCACCAAATTTCCTGTAACATTGGATATCTCGAACTCGCCGGTAGCGTTGTCATAATCGTATTCCACTCCCTCTGTGAGGAGGACTCCGCCCATGGTTACGGTAATGGAAGCGGGCAGTTGGTAGCCTGTGCCTGCGGTAAAAACAGTGGAATAGGCTTCGCCTTGGAGCGCGGCGGCGGCTGGGTTACTGCGGGTTACGCCTGTAAGACTATAGGTTACGGTATAAACCTCTTGCGCGCTTTGCGTTATTGTCATCCTAACCCTGTCGCCGTTGGCGGCCATAAAGGTGATGACAGCCGAGCGGGGGTCTGCGCCCGGAGGGTTCTCTTGGGTCGCTTTCAAGCTGACCGGCCCGCCAAAGTCGCCGCGGTCCGGCTCGGCAATAAGCCAGTCGGGAAGGTCGGTAATCGTCCAAGCCATGGGGCAGTTCACGACAAGGTCTTGCGAGGCGCCTATGAATCCGCCAATGGTAAGGGCGCTGGGATTCGTAGAAATTACGCCGGGCCCACAGCAGTCAAAGTCTTTGCAGCCCAACATTAAAGCTCCCGATACAACCATCAGGAGGAGGAGGATGGTTCTTTTCATCATAATGAATTTTAAGTATTGCACATATTAAGGGCGCAAAGATATAGAAAATGTTGTACATTTGCTAAAATTTTGTATAAATGATACTAACAATCGAAACTGAAAAAACTATGGAAATAATCAGATGAAATATATTGACACATACAAATTACTAAAAAACAAAATCAACTATACCGGAGACCAAATCGTCATCCCGGACGTTATGGAGATACGCAATTGTTCCTTTACGTCCAACAATTGCTACACCCTTCCTAATGATTCATCCGACGACGAGGTATATGGCTACGACCGAACATGCGAAACGGGCATCATGCACGAGATGCTCTATATCCACGATGCGGATGTCAAGGACAATGTCTCGTTCAGATACCATCTTTTTTCTCCGGTCGGCGCCCAAAAAGCCAAAAAAATCATACTGCTGTTCCATGGATTTAATGAGAAGCATTGGCACAAATACCTGCCTTGGGCAAAGTACATCATGGATGCAACGGGCGCAACGGTGGTATTGTTTCCCATTGCCTTCCACATGAACCGCGCCCCGCAGGAGTGGAGCGACATGCGGCTGATGCACAAGGTGAGCAACCGGCGCAGGGAGCTGTTCCCCGACATTATCCACTCTACCCTGTCCAATGCAGCCATAAGCACACGTATGCACGCAAAGCCTCAACGCTTTATATGGTCGGGGATGCAATCGTATTACGATGTGATACAGTTTATGGACCAATACAAGTCGGGGCGGCACCCATATATTGCTCCGGACGCCGAGGTTGATATATTCGCCTACTCCATAGGCGCATTTTTGGCAGAAATATTGATTATGACCAACCACCGGCGCTATTTTGACGCATCAAAGTTGGCGCTGTTTTGCGGAGGCCCCGTGTTCAACCGCCTGTCGCCGGTATCCAAATTCATACTCGACAGCGAGGCAAACGTAGCCCTCTACTCCTATATTATCGAACACCTTGACAGCCATTTGAAAAAAGACGAGAAGCTGAGGCATTATTTGTGTGAACGGCCCGAAGGCATTAGTTTTCGCAGTATGTTGAACTATGGCGCCATGAGCGATTTGAGGGAAGAACGGCTGCGCAATATAAGCGACAGGCTGTTGGCAATCGGCCTAAAACAGGATACGGTAGTGCCGCCATACGAAATGGCCAACACATTGCAGGGAAAATACAGGGATATACCCGTGAGGGTAGATATCTACGATTTCCCCTATGCCTACAAACACGAAGACCCGTTTCCCGTTTTGGAAAAGATAAGCGATGAAGTAGACGCCGGCTTTAGGCTCGTTTTTGAGCCGATAGGCAGGTTTTTGTCAGGCGGCTGCGGGTTATGAGGCGCCAAACCAATCCCGTACATATAGGCAATCTGACCATTGGAGGGACGGCGCCGGTTGCGGTACAGACCATGTGCAATACGGCCACACAGGACGTGGAGGCTTCTTTGGCGCAATGTCTGCGCCTGCATGATGCCGGCGCAGACGTGATTCGGCTTAGTACGCAGGGCATTAAAGAAGTGGAGGCTTTGTCTCTAATCAAGAGCCGGCTGCGTGCGCAGGGCATCCGGACGCCGCTTGTTGCAGACGTCCACTTCTCGCCTCAAGTTGCGGCGGCTGCGGCTGCCGTTGCCGACAAGCTGCGCATTAATCCCGGCAACTTTGCGCCCAATGCGGCAGAAGGGAGAGCCTCGTTTATAAACTTATTGGAATTATGCCGGCAACACCGCACTGCCCTGCGGATAGGCGTCAACCACGGCTCTTTGGGCGCGGACGCCCTCTCCCGTTTTGGCAACACGCCGCAAGGGATGTCGTACTTGGCCATGCAGTGGCTGACAATGTGTAAAGAGGCTGATTTTGACCAAGTAGTGGTATCTATGAAGTCGAGCAACACCGGAGTAATGGCGGCCGCCTACCGCCAATTGGTCGCCGATATGGATGCCCAAGGCATGACCTATCCCCTCCACCTTGGCGTTACCGAGGCGGGAAACGGACGCGAAGGACGCATGAAAGCGGCAGTCGCCATGGCCGCCCTGCTCCATCAAGGATTGGGCGACACCATTCGGGTCTCTCTAACAGAACCGCCCGAAAACGAAATTCCGGTGGGGAGGGCCATCGTGGATTATGTACAAAATCATCCCCTCCCCCGCCCCGCCTCTCCCGCCCTGTTTTCTTACCGGCTCCCCTCTATGGAAGCCCTTACCATTGCCGCCGCCTGCGAGATTGGGCCGCTTTTGTTGGACCAAAAGATTTCTGATGTTGTCATTGACGCCGAAATCAAGGGGAAAAAACTTCATGCGTTTGAAGTAGAAGATTTTATTGCCGACCTGCTTCAAGCTGCCCGCCGGCGTTTCTCTAAGCCCGAATATATTGCCTGCCCCGGATGCGGCCGCACCCTCTTTGACTTGGAAAAGACGCTCGCCGAGGTGAAGGCGCATACCGCCCACCTCAAAGGGCTTTCGATTGCCGTCATGGGCTGCATCGTGAACGGCCCGGGGGAAATGGCGGACGCCCACTACGGCTATGTGGGCGCGGGAAAGGGGAAAGTAACGCTTTATCGCGGAAAAGAGCCCGTCCTTCACGCCATCCCACAGGAGGAGGCGGTGGCGGCTTTGCTGCGGTTGATTCAAGAAGACCTTGGGTCGGACAAAGCGGTTTGCGCCATGTTCTCTATGAGGCCGGCGGGAGAAAGTTTTCCGTCAAAGACGAACAATCCGTCCGGTACAACGGTATAGGAGGTTTGGGCGTGCCCATAGTCGCAACAGAGCAAAGCATCTACCACCACCATGGGCGGACGCTGCGGAATAAGGGTTTCTATTTTGTTGTTGTTGTTCATTTCAAATATCCATATTCTTTCAGCTTGTTCATATCGTCGATTTTATAACTCGCGCAGTCCTTGATTACATACAGGTTATCGCTGAGTTCGGTAATATAACGGTACATGTGGTCTGTGAGGATAATGCCTTTTTTCTCTTTCTCCTGCTTCAGTATCTCCATAAAGACCTCTATGTTTTTGGGGGACAAATGAGAAAACGGCTCGTCTAAAAGACAAAATTTAGCGTTGCTCTTTAAAATCAAAAATGTTTCAACTATTCTGAGGTTTCCTCCCGAAAGTTCTTTTACCCTTGCATGCGGCCATGCCCGAAATTCATGGAATAAGTTACAAAACTCGGCGTAGTCTATATGGAAATATTTGAATACTTGGGCAACTTTTATATGTTTGGGCAAACAATTGAATTGAGGCAACATGCTCATGTCGCCGACCTTCCTGTGATTTCCCAATAATACGCTGCCATTTATTCTTACCGATTTTTCATGGGTCGGGATTTCTCCAAAAATCAATTTTAACAGACAGGTTTTTCCACAGCCGTTCCGGCCAAGGATTCCGGTAATTTTTCCTGTTTCCGATTGAATATATATGTTGTTCAGAACGGTTCTTTGGCCAAACTTTAGCTGTACGCTGTCTATCTCAAGTAAATTTCCCATGCAGGCTTAACCCGATTATGATTACAATAAAATATATGGCCAAATCCAACGAGATGGAGCATATCCACAACGCTCTTTTGCCGATGCCCAAATTTTTATAAAAATAGAACTCCTTTGATTTGTGCGTTTTTATGTAGTAAAACAGCAAGAAAAGAGTGATGAGTTTACACCAAAAGAGGGGAAAAAATGCAGAAATCCCGCTGCGGAGAAAGATGCAGGCACACGCCAAAGAAATCAATATGGAAACAAAACAAAACGATTTGTAAAGCGTGAGATATAATTTAATGGTGTTCACCCTGTCTGCCTGCTTTCAATCCGCCTCGCAATACAACCTCCCTCCCTCTATACGCACAATACGGACTTCCGTCCCTTTAGAAATCATGCCGTATTCTGCGCTGGCTTCATATAGTTTGTTATCTATAAGCACTTTGCCCGAAGGTTTTAAGTCGGAAAAAACTACGGCCCTGCGTCCTTCTAACGAGGATTCCTCGACCTTTACCCCCACAAATCCCTGTTCGCCGTCCAAGGCTGTACGCAACGCAATGGCGTTGAACAAACGGGTAGGATACATTTTGTGTACCAACAGCAGCAGGGAACCCAAAGAAAAGAAGCCCGAAACGACCACCACCGAAACAGGCTTAACCACCAACGCCCAATTAAAAGGCCCCGCGAATCGGAATATACTGTTGTCTATCATGGCCATTACCAAACCTCCGGCAAAAAGAATGATGCCCAATATGCCCAGAACGCCAAAGCCGGGCGTTACAAAGATTTCCACAAAAATAAGGGCTAAACCCGCCAATACAATGAGCAGCTCCCAATATTCGGCCATACCCTCTAAGTACAGGGGGGAAAAATACAGTACGGCGGCAGTGGCTGCGGCAATCAGCGGAAAACCGACTCCCGGCGTTTGCAGTTCAAAATAAATGCCCCCAATAATCACCATCAATAATAATCCTTGTATCATGGGCAGCAGGAAAAAGCCGATAATCCGGTCTAAAGCGGTCGGCTTGTATTCCTCAAAACGATATTCTTTGACCCCCAGCATGGCAATTACTTCTCCAACACTTTGCGCCTTTCCCTCGCAATAGTCGTGGGCCATAGCTTCTTCGGTGGTAACGTTAAGTACGCCGGCGCTGTCCTTGCCCACCATCGCCTCTGCAATCGCCGGGTCGCGACGCCATACCTCTACCGTATCGCCGTTCCGCACTACCTTCTTTTTGCCTTGAGCCTCGGCGGTAGCCCGCATCATAGAGCGCATAAACGACTGGTATTTGTCCGACATCGTCTTTCCGCTCCCATCCACCACCGTGGCCGAACCAAAAGTGGCTCCCGCGCTCATGTAAATACTGTCGCAGGCAATGGAAATCAAGGCTCCGGCAGAAGCTGCCTGATTGTCTATGAAGGCAATGACCGGAACCTTCTGATGAAGAATGGCGGTACGCATACTGTCGGCGGCGTCAAGGGCGCCCCCATAGGTGTTAATCTGCAAAATGATATAATCGGCATTACGCTCATTCGCTTGTTTAAGTCCCTTAACCAAAGTTCGTTTAGACGCTTGATGAATCTCCTGCCTAATGGCGATTTTATAGATTAACGGAAGCTCTTCTCCCCTGCAAAACTCCGTCCCTCCCAACAGGAACACCGGAATCAGTAATAACACAAGCTTTTTCATTTCCTATATGCCTTTTTTATTCTTTATTCTATATTTTTGGTACCTAAAATATCGTTTTGCGTAGATATTACGCAGCAAAAGTATCACTTTTTTTACATTGCCCCAAAGAATCCTACCAATACCGGCACCAAAGGGTCTAAAACGGCTCCGTGAAAAACGGCCAAGGCGGCGTATTCTTTGCCGGAAAAACGAATAATCACCGGCAGGGTGATGTCCATGCTGGTAACGCCTCCGGCGGATATGGGCGCAAGTCTGCCAAAAATCCGCAACATATATGGGGCGCAAAAGAGGGTAATAAGCTCCCGCAAAATATTAGCCATAAGCGCCACAGAGCCTAATTCCGCGCCCCTGCTGTGGCTTATCAGTACGCTGGAAACGGAGTAATAGCCCATGCCGGAGCCTATGGCCAAGCTGTCCCAAATGCGCATATCGGGGAGCATCCATCCGGCCAAGGCAGAGCCGGCAAGGGTGCCGACGAGGGTGCCCAAGGGTAATAACACAAACCGAAAACCCTGTTGCCGCACGGCAGCAAACAGTCCCCTGTCTTTACCCACGTTTACGCCGACCAAAAACAATAAGATATAGAGTAGGATGAACACCACATTGCCCCCGCCGGTTGCAAAGGAGAAAAAACCAAAGCCTCCACAGGCCATGCCGACAAAAAAGCAAGCAAAAACAGCAAGCGAGTCCTTTAAAAAGCCCCAGTCTTTAACCGGTGGCTGCTTAGATATCGTATTATTCTCTAATCGTTTAAAAAAAGATTGATATATCCACGCAGACAAAAGCAGGCTGCCTAACAGGGCGCCAACGGTGATTCCGGCCGCCTTTAATCCCAATTCCCCGATTTTGCCCAACAAAGCTCGGTCGGCCCCCAGCTCAAAGCCCAAAAAGAACAGCAACAGACAAATGACTCCTTGAATGACTGTGGATAGAAAAGCCATGCGGTATTTTCTCAGCAAAAATCCTGCATATCCCCCAAGAGCCATGACCAATAACAACGAAATCATTAAGAAAACACGGAGTTAAAAAAAGATTTTACAAATGTAGTCGGTTTTTAACAAATTATTCCTACTTTAGCAGGATTTTTATCGCCCTCAATTTATAATTAAACTCATTGATATGTTCACCAAAAGACTTCTCCTCATTCTTTCGCTCTGTGTATTTGGAGCGCTTCCCGCACAGTTGAATCCCATTACCGACCCGGACGACCCGGGATTTTCCGAAAGTTGTACTTCCATCATGGTAGGCAAAGCCGCCTCTACGGACGGTTCCGTAATCACTACCCAAAGTTGCGACCAAAATTACCGTACATGGCTTCGCTTTGAACCTTCCAAAACCTACCAACCCGGAGACATGGAGCCTGTGTACTGGGGTATGTTGCACAACGAGGAACCCCACGATATGCGCAACGTGGAGGTAAAAGGATATATTCCTGCTCCCGCCAAAACCTACGCCTTTATGAACGTGGCTTATCCCTGCATGAACGAAGTGCAGTTGGCCATAGGAGAAACCACCACCGTGGGAAAAAGGGAGTTGGTCAATAGAGAGGGGCTTTTTTTGATAGAAGAACTGCAAAGGATTGCGCTCCAGCGTTGCTCTACCGCCAGAGAAGCCGTACAACTGATTGGGAGGTTAGCCCAACAATACGGTTATGGAGACGTGGGCGAATGTCTTTCCATTGCCGACCCGCATGAGGTTTGGCATCTTGAAATCTACGGCTCCGGCCCCGGCAAGCCTTCTGCTTTGTGGGTTGCCCAGCGTATTCCGGACGACCACGTGGGCGTATCGGCCAATGTCCCCCGAATCGGTAAAGTTGATTTTAACGACCCCAAAAACTTCATGTACAGCTCCGACCTCAAGGAACGCTCTCAACAATTGGGCTACTGGGACGGCAAAGAGCCTTATGTATTTTGGAAAGTAGTTTCTGCCGGAACCAAGGCCTACGCCATCCGCGAATTTTTTATCCTTAACGCGCTGGCGCCTTCGCTCAACCTAAATATGGACGGAGATGAATTGCCTTTCTCTGTAAAACCCGATAAAAAAGTGAGCGTACAGGATATCATTGCTTTTTACCGCCAAACCTACGAGGGCAGTCCCTACGACCAAATGCAAAACCTCAAAGTAACCCAAACGGTTAGAGACAGCGAAGGCAACGAGGTTACGGAAACCATTACTTCGCCCGCTACCAGTAATTTTATGAGCAACGACATGCGCAATCTGCTCAATGCCCTTAAGCCCGGGGTGGTAGAGCGCCAGCGCACCATTGCCATCGTGGCTTGCTCCTACTCCCAAGTCATCCAATTACGCTCATGGCTACCCAATGAAATCGGAGGCGTGGCCTATTTTTCCTTTGACAATCCCGCCCAAAGTCCCCGATTTCCCATTTATGCGGGAACGACCTCTTTGCCCAAAAGTTTTGACGTTTGCGGCCAACACCGCTACCGCACGGACGCCGCTATATGGTCGTTCCGCGAAGCCAACCGCATAGCCACCGTCAATTGGGCGCGCACACGCGGCATCATGGAGCCCGAACAAATGCGTTTAGAAGAGAAACTCTTTTCGGAAACCCCTGCGCTCGAAGCCAAGGCCCTGTCTCTGATTCAAGAGGGTAAAACAGGAGAGGCCAAACAATTATTGACTTCCTATACCCACGACTTTGCCGCCATGTGCATGTTAAAATGGGAAGATATGAAGGCTACTTTCTGGGGCATGTTTGCCCGCGGCTTTTAGTGTATACCTCAATTTTTCACCTCATGAACATCACCAAATCATCCCTTTTATGGATTTCGCTCTGCGCCGCGCTCTTTTTGTCATCTTGTTCCAAGGACTACCTAAGCATCGAAATCTTTGTCAAACAAATCTACTCCCGTCCCGCCCATTACGAGCCTAAGGAGTTTGACAAACAACCCAATATTGTAATTATGGGAGACGGTTACACAGTTATGGACTTTGGCAGCTTTGAAGCGGCTGCCGATAACTTGATTGAGCATCTGTTTTCTGTGCGGCCTTTCAACATAGGTCTTTTTCCCGAA
>WRBG01000068.1 GCA_009784635.1 Bacteroidales bacterium
ATTGGTTTTCTGTATTATATAACTTCTCATGCCGTTATCGTCTTGCTACGATGATCGCTTTTCTTGTTGTGTTTGGGGTTTGTCTTTTGCGGTTTATGTTTTGGGGAACGGAGTTTATTCCCAACATGAACGAGGGAGCGGTCTATATCCGCGCAAGCCTGCCCAACAGTGTCAATCTTGATGAGAGCGTGCGTATTACCAAAGAGATGAAGGCAAAACTCCAAAAGTTCGACGAAATTGATTTTATCCTCACCCAAACAGGTCGCCCAAACGACGGCACCGACCCGACAGGCTTTTTTAACATCGAATTTCACGCCGAGTTGAAACCAAAAAAAGAATGGAAACGAAAAATATCTAAAAACGAATTAATCAATCAGATACAAGATTCGCTCTCCATCTATCCGGGGATAATCCTTGCCTTCTCGCAACCCATTCAAGACAACGTGGAAGAGTATGTTGCAGGGGTTAAAAGCGCCCTTGTGATTAAGGTTTTCGGCAACGACCTCCACGAATTAGAAGCCACCGCCGACAAAATTGCCGCAGCCATTAAAGAGGTGCGCGGTATTGAAGATGTGAATGTGTTTCGTTCGATAGGGCTGCCCGAACTGCAAATAAGGCCGCAGGAGATAAAAATGGCGCAGTATGCCGTTTCCATGGCAGATGCTCAGGCGGTTATTGAAATGGCGATTGGCGGCAAGGCGGCAACCACTTTTTATGAAGACGAGCGCACTTTCGATGTCATGCTGCGTTTTGAACAGCAGTTCCGCAGCGATGAGCAAAAAATCGGCGACATGTTGATTCCCACTATGGACGGCAAGCAGGTACCGCTTAAAGAAATTGCAGATATAGAATTTGTTACGGGTCCTGCGTTTATCTATCGCGAAGGAAGCAGCCGGTATGTTGGCGTAGGTTTTAGCATCCGCGACCGCGACCTTGGCTCTGCCATTGCCGAAGCACAGGCCAAAGTTGCTGAAAAGGTCAGTTTGCCGGCCGGCAATAAAATGGAATGGGCAGGCGAATTTGAAAGTCAGCAAAGGGCGACCCAACGCCTCTCCATCGTTTTACCGGCGGTGTTGTTGCTGCTCTTATTCCTGTTTACATGAACTTTGGCACGGTAAAAGACACCCTCATCGCCGCAAGCGCTTTCCCTTACGCCTTCATCGGCGGATTTATCTCGTTGTGGATATCGGGCATTCCGTTTGGCATATCGGCGGGCATTGGTTTTGTCATTCTGTTTGGAATTATCGCCACCAATTCTATCCTGCTTACCTCGACAATGAAAATGCTGCTGCAACAAAGCCGTAACCTCGAATATGCCATCAA
This sequence comes from Bacteroidales bacterium, assembly GCA_009784635.1. Lineage (GTDB taxonomy): Bacteria > Bacteroidota > Bacteroidia > Bacteroidales > UBA932 > WRBG01. Next base: position 1,324 of record WRBG01000068.1, read on the forward strand.
CGAAGCGGTACGCATTCGCTTGCGCGCCTTGCTGATGATTACGCTGATGGGGTCGGTGGGCCTACTCCCCGCCGCCATTTCCACAGGAATGGGTTCCGAGATACAAAAACCGTTGGCAATTATGATTGTAGGGGGTATCTTAATTTGTATGATACTGTCGTTTACGGTGCTGCCGCAGGTATTTTATTTTGTGTATAGGGCGGATAAAAGATTTAGAAACTGTTAAAGACGCTTCTTGAATATCTGTTTGATTGGGAGCAGGTGTTTGTAGAAAAGATATTTTTACTACCTTTGCCGCATAAATGGGTTGTTAGCTCAGTTGGTTTAGAGCATTACCTTGACAGGGTAGGGGTCAACGGTTCGAGTCCGCTACAACCCACGGAGTTGCGTTCGTTGATTGAAATTACGAAGACCTGCGAAACCGTTAGAGCAGGAAGAAGATGACAAATTCCTTATGAAATGGTTTTTTTAAGTATTGAGACAGTATGCTGTCTTTAAAGGAAGAGCAAGAAGAAAAAAGTATTGGATGTTTACGTTGTTTTACCTTGATCTTTCTAACGGTGTTAATAGTTCTTGACAAAGTGCTGGGAACGACCTTCAACCTCGACAGACATAGCTGGCGTGGTGCTTTGGTTGTTGCGTTAGTAGGAGGGGATGGTTGGCTTGAGGTAATTTATGCTTGGGTACTTTTTGTACCATATTTGGCAGTTTCCTTCCGTCGTCTGCACGACGTTGATAAAAGTGGTTGGTGGAATTTGCTTTTTCTCGTTCCTCTCGCAGGCTGGATTATTTTGTTAGTATGGAATTGCCGAGAGAGCCAAGTCGGTGAAAACAAGTATGAAGGTAACCCCAAAGACCGGCAAATTTTTATTTGACAACATATATGAAAACCAAAATCGCTTCCTTAATCATTGTGCTGACGGCAGTATGTGCTGTGGCTTTTTCCCAAACCTTTACGCCCCCTTTGCCTCCTCCGATTACGGAGCTTAGGCTTGTTCGCGGTCAAACCGACACGGTTACTGCTCCCTTGCATATTATAGTGGGCTTAGCGCCCAAAGGTTCCAAGGTGTGGGTGAATAAAAAAGAAGTCAAAGTATTTAAAACCGGAAGTTGGGGACATGAATCCAACTTGCGCCCCGGCAATAACCATTTTGAAGTGGAGAGCCAACTCAACGATAAAAAAGAGCAGCTGTCTTTCACCGTATTTTACAACAACCGGCCTAGGGTTTTTCCTCCGGCTGACTTAATTCCCGAATCTGTCTCCTTTTTTCCCGAAGGGAGAAATATTTGGATTATGGAAGGCGAGCCCCTGCAAATTCGCGTAGTAACCAAGTCCGGCGCTCAGGTCAGTTGGTACGATGGAACGCCTTTGTTTGAACTGGAAGAAGCCTCCGCAAGGGAGCGGGGGCGCATTGGGCCAAACAGAAGCATCTATCAGGGACTTCGTATCATCAACCGCAACGACAGCCTGTCCCCCCTCAGCATTGCAGCCGGCGGTGATGTGCGGGTGCATCCCGTAGAAGGGACGATGCGCGTACTCACCCCCGACAGGCCTGTGTCGGTGCGGACGCGCAACGGGGCCTATCTCAACCAAAGTTGGGGCGGAGACCGTTTGGGCGGCAGCAAAATCAATATGCTCGATTCGGGCATCACCATGCAGGTCATTGGAAAGACAGACGCGCTTTACAAAGTGCGGTTAGGCGCCAACCATTCGGCCTATATCCCTCAAAGCGTGGTGGAGTTGTTGCCCGATGGCCACTATGCTCCCGTTTCTGTGACAGGCAGTTGGACGGTCAGCACCTCCGGCTCTTTTGACGTAATATCCATTCCCCTCTCTGCCCGTCATCCCTACACCATTTATCAAGAGGTGGAACCCAATCGTTTGGTGGTTGACCTGTACGGCGTGGTTTGCAACTCCAACTGGATTACCCAGCGATTGAATGTAAAAGAGATAAAACGTGTGGACCTCAGACAGATTGCGCCCGATGTGTTGCGGTTTGCTATTGATTTAAAGGATAAAAACCCTTGGGGATATACGGTCGCATACAGCAATAATAGTCTGCAAATCAGAATTAAACATAAACCCAACCTGTCGAGGGTAGACAGGGGCGATTGGAGCGGTCTGACTTTTGCGGTTGACGCCGGACACGGAGGCGAAGAATCGAGGGGGGCCGTTAGCCCTGCCGGTTATATCGAACAGTACCAAAACTTAGCCATGTCCTATATGCTCAAGGAGATGTTGGAAAAACGCGGAGCCAAAGTAGTATTGACCCGCCCCGAAAATAAAAACAGGGACATGAACGAACGCAAAAAGGTGGTCAGCGACCATCAAGCCGACTTCTTGATTTCGATTCACTGCAATGCGGGGGGAAATCCTTTGCGTGTGGGAGGTACCAGCACCTACTACAAACATATTGGGTATCGTCCTCTAAACGAGACTATTTTGGCGCGACTATTGGAGCTTCCCATACAGGACTTTGGACTTATCGGCAACTTTAACTTCTCGCTCAACGCTGTTACCGAATGTCCCAATGTGTTGGTCGAAACCCTCTTTATGAGTTCGCTTGCAGATGAAGAACTCATTGCAGACCTTGGCTTTCAGCGCAAAATGATGGAAAAGGTCGTTTTGGGTATAGACGATTTTCTCAAATCGGCAAAATAAAAGCCATGCAGTTTAAGTTGGTAGCCCCATATTCCCCCGCCGGCGACCAGCCCGAAGCGATTGACCGGTTGTGCGAAGTGTTCAACGGCGGACTGACCGCGGCCACGCTGCTGGGCGTAACCGGCTCGGGCAAAACCTTTACCATGGCCAACGTGGTGGAACGGCTGCAACGTCCCACTTTGGTATTGAGCCACAACAAGACCTTAGCCGCCCAGTTGTACGGAGAGTTCAAGGCCTTTTTCCCCGAAAACGCGGTTGAATATTTTGTGTCCTATTACGATTATTATCAGCCCGAAGCCTACCTGCCCATCACCGATACCTACATCGAAAAGGATTTGCAGATTAACGACGAAATCGAAAAATTGAGGTTAAGCGCAGCTTCGGCGCTTTTATCGGGAAGGAGGGATATTATAGTGGTTTCCAGCGTCTCCTGCCTTTACGGCATTGGCAACCCCGAAGATTTCCACGCCCATACCATTGTAGTCAAGCAGGGGCAGAATATCGGCCGCAACAAACTGCTCTATGCCTTGGTAGACAGCCTCTATGCCCGTACCGAATCGGACTTTAAAAGGGGAACTTTTAGGGTTAAGGGCGACACTGTTGACGTTTACTTGGCCCATGCCGACACCGCCTATCGGATTATTTTTTGGGGAGACAAGGTAGAATCTTTAGAGTGTTTTGACCCGCTGTTCGGCAGTCCGCTCCAAGAGGTGGAACAGGTATTGATTTACCCTGCCAATAACTTCTGTACCACCAAAGAGCGTATGCACGCAGCCATCCGCTACATTCAAGACGACTTGCTGCGTCAGTGCGATTATTTTAGGGAGGTTGGAAAAGCCTTGGAGGCCGGACGACTCAAACAAAGGGTTGAATTTGACTTGGAAATGATTAAAGAGTTGGGCTATTGTACGGGGATAGAAAATTATTCCCGATACTTTGATGGTCGGGAAGCCGGAACCCGCCCTTTTTGCTTGATTGACTATTTTCCCAAGGATTTTTTGTCGATGTTGGACGAGAGCCACGTTACCCTGCCTCAGGTACGCGCCATGTACGGCGGCGACCGGTCCCGCAAGCAAACCCTTATCGAACACGGCTTTCGACTCCCCGCCGCCGCCGACAACCGCCCCCTCACCTTTGAAGAATTTGAACAAATCATCGGGCAGCGCGTATTTGTGAGCGCCACTCCGGCCGACTACGAGTTGATGGCTTCCGGAGGATTGATTATAGAGCAGGTAGTACGCCCCACCGGACTTTTAGACCCGCCCATAGAAGTCAGGCCTACCCGAAACCAAATTGACGACTTGTTGGAAGAAATTCAAATCCGCGCACAAAAAGACGAGCGTATTTTGGTAACAACCCTAACCAAACGCATGGCCGAAGAATTGAATAAATATTTGGAACATATAGCAGTGCGCTGTCGCTACATCCATTCGGACGTGGACACCTTGGAGCGGGTGCAGATTTTGGAGGACTTTCAACGGGGCATGTTTGATGTTTTGATAGGCGTAAACCTGCTGAGGGAAGGGCTTGATTTGCCGCAAGTTTCCTTGGTCGCTATTCTTGACGCCGACAAAGAAGGCTTTCTCCGCTCCGAGCGGGCGCTGACCCAAACGGCGGGGCGGGCAGCCCGTAATGTAGACGGGCGGGTGATTATGTATGCCGACACCATTACCGATTCCATGCAACGCACGATGGATGAAACCAACCGCCGCCGCGACAAACAGATGCGCTACAATGTAGCCCATGGCATCGAACCCAAACAAGTCGAGGGCAGGATTCGTTCCATGATGGAGTACAGAAATTCCGAAGAGGCCAAGCCGGCTCTTTTGGAAGACCCCGTATGGCAATACATGAGTCTCAAAGATTTGAAGCAGGCCATCGCTTTGGAACGAACCAAAATGGAAGACGCGGCCAAGGCCCTGAACTTTTTAGAAGCCGCCCGCCACCGCGACACCATGTACGCATTAGAAAAGAGGGTAAAGGAATGGAAGAACATCACCACATAGAGGCTGCCTACCAACTGTGCGACCGCGCGTTGGCTCGGGAGCGGCGAAGCAACGATTCCCCATTTGTCGGGCATGCACACGGAGTGGCAAAGATTGTCGCCCAAGAATTTTGCCTGCCCCCGTCTGCCGTTTGCGCCGTCCTGCTCCACGAAGCCACCCGCAAACACCCCGAACTGCTGATTGAGGTCAAGCGGTGTTTTGCCCCCGAAGTCTATTCCATGGTATTGGGACTAAACAGAATATCTACCATTAACCCCAACGATACCCGCTTACAGGCCGAGAATTACCGCAAATTGATTGTAGCCTATTCCACAGACCCTGTTGTGGTACTCATCAAGTTAGCCGACCGGCTCGAAGTGATGCGCTCCCTGTCGTTTTTTCCCAAATCGCAGCAACTGAGAAAAGCCACCGAAACCTTGATGCTCTACGCTCCATTGGCCCATCAGTTGGGTCTGTATTCCTTAAAAAGCGAATTGGAGGATTTGTCGTTTAAATACAGCGAGCCAGATGATTTTAAGAAGATTACGTCTAAATTAAAAGCAACTGTGGGAGAGCGGGAGCAGGCATTGGCTTCTTTTGTTGCCCCGATTGAAGCCGAACTCAAGCGGACGGGCTATGCCTATGAACTCAAAAGTCGAACCAAAACCGCCTATTCGATATGGAAAAAAATGCAGGCCCAGCAGGTTGCTTTTGAGGGGGTATACGATATTTTGGCGATTCGGATTATCTTGGACACCCCTCCCGACAAGACAGAGGAGGACAAGCGTTGTTGGCAGGTATATTCGATTGTTACCAATTTGTTTACACCCGATACCAACCGTTTGAGGGATTGGATTACCAAGCCCAAACCCAATGGCTACGAATCCCTGCACGGCACCGTTTCCGATGAGCGGGGCAGGGTAGTGGAGGTACAGATTCGCAGTCGGCGCATGGATGCCATGGCAGAAAGCGGCATGGCGGCTCATTGGTCGTACAAGGGCCTAAAACGGAACGAATTTATACAGGAATGGTTAGACCGGCTAAAAGGCTTGCTGCAATCCGACCTCAGTCCGGATTCCGAGACTATACAATTTTTTTCCCAATTTAAAATCAATGAAGTATTTGTTTTTACTCCTGTAGGCGACCTCCGTCGTCTGCCCGCGGGGGCTACGGTACTCGACTTTGCCTTTGACATCCACTCCAATTTGGGCCTTAGGTGCAGCGGAGCCAAAATCCAAAATCGGGTGGTTTCTATCCGTGAGAAATTACAAACCGGCGATGTAGTGGAGATTATCACCTCCAAGAACCAGCGTCCCTCTGCCGATTGGCTGCACATTGTAACCATCAATAAGGCCAAATCCAAGATTCGACAAAAGCTGAGGGAGTACGAAGGAAAAAAAGAACTTTTGGGACGGGAATTGCTGGAGCGCCGGATGAAAAATTGGAAGATGGAGCTTAACGAAGAGGTGGTTAGTCAGTTGCTACGTCATTTCAAGTTGAAAAATATCAATGATTTATATGCCGCCTTAGGTCAGGATGAGATTGCCATAGACAAGATTAAGGAATTGCTGGAACGTCCCCGGCAAGAACCCGAACATAAACTGCGTGAAGAAGTCTCCCATCCATCCAAGTCAAACCCCAACGGCGACTATCTGGTCATAGACCCCAAATTGGGTCAACTCTCCTATAAGTTAGCCAAATGCTGTAATCCCGAGCAGGGAGACGAAGTGTTTGGCTTTGTCACCGCCAAAGAAGGCATTAAGCTGCACCGCACATCCTGCCCCAACGCCCAAAGACTTTACGACAAATACCATTACCGCATCATTCCCGTCCAGTGGAAAACCCGCGGCAGTCCGGCCTTAGGCCAAGGTTGAGTCCGCCGGGCGCTGAGATGCGATTTACAAATAAAACGAACCTGAAAGGATTTCTTTCTAGTTCAAACAAGTAGGCAGTAAGAGGTGTAGCTGCGTTAGGAGCCTGCGGCTCGGTCTGCATCAACAGGCCGGCTTTGCGTCAAAATGAAGGCTGCGATGCCGGTCGGAGTCGTCAAGTAAAGGGAAAATGCGTACCTTTGCCTCCGGACGGTGTGCGAAGGATGTGCGGATAGAGTAAAGGAGCGTCCATGTAAGCATTTTTGAGCAACTACATCCACATAAAAGGCGCACGTACCCACAACCTTAAAAACATTGAGGTAAAGATTCCCCGCAACAGGTTGGTGGTGGTAACGGGCTTGTCCGGTTCGGGAAAGTCGTCTTTGGCCTTTGATACCCTGTTTGCCGAAGGACAGCGCCGCTATGTGGAGAGCCTGTCGGCTTATGCCCGTCAATTTTTGGGGCGGATGACCAAGCCCGACATAGATTTTATTACCGGAATCCCCCCCGCCATTGCTATTGAACAAAAGGTCAATACCAGAAACCCCCGCTCTACGGTGGGTACGTCTACCGAGATTTACGACTATTTACGCTTGCTCTACGCCCGAATAGGCAAAACCTACGACCCCCAAACCGGAGCAGAGGTGAGGCGGGAGAGGGTAGAGGACGTATTGGACTATATAAACGCCCAAGCTTCCGGTACGGAATTTTACCTGTTGGCGCCGATTGACTGGGAAGACCGCCTGCACCGTACCGAGCGGCTGTTGCGTTTGCAGGAGGAGGGCTTTAGCCGTTTGTTTGACGGAGAGCAGGCCCAACGGATTACCACCGTATTGGCCCAGCCCCACCTTTTTGCCGATAAAAACTTATGGCTGTTGGTTGACCGTTTGGAGCCGACCGACCAAAGCGCCCGTATGGCCGATTCTATCCAAACGGCTTTTTCTTCGGGAGGAGCGCGCTGTGTGTTGTGGAATGTGTCTAGCCGTCAGACCAAAGCCTTTTCTTTGGGCTTTGAATGTAACGGTATTCAATTTGAAGAGCCGTCGGAACACCTTTTTAGCTTTAACAATCCCTTGGGCGCCTGCCCCTGTTGCGGAGGCTATGGCCGGATTACCGGCATTGACGAACAATTGGTGGTTCCCAACCCCAACCTGTCGGTGTACCAAGATGCGGTCGCCTGCTGGAGGGGAGACAGCATGAGCCGGTTCAAGGAACTTTTCGTTATAAAAGCGGCAGAACATTCTTTTCCGATTCATAAGCCCTATAAAGCATTGACCCCTGCCCAGCGCGATTTTTTGTGGAAAGGAAACGGGGAGTTTGGAGGCATAGACGGTTTCTTTAAGATGCTGGAGGAGCAAAAGCATAAAATCCAAAATCGCTTTTTAATCAGCCGTTATACCGGAAAGACCATTTGTCCCCAATGCCGTGGGGCGCGATTGCGAAAAGAGGCGCTGTACGTGCAGGTGGCGGGACAAACCATAGACCGCCTGCTCAACATGCCGGTTGTGGAGTTATGCGCCTTGATTGATGGCCTGCCCTTGAATCCCTATGAGGAAGCATTGGCCGGAAGGGTTTTTAAAGAGTTAAAAAGCCGGCTCCATCTTTTGCTCGATGTGGGCTTGGGCTACCTCACGCTCAACCGAGGTTCGTCCAGCCTCAGCGGGGGGGA